>JAGNKX010000022.1 GCA_017999915.1 Spirochaetota bacterium | reverse complement strand
ATCATTCTAATTTTTTGATCCATAGGTTTCTCCATTCTCCAGGGCATGGTTTTCCTCCATGTCCCTAATATAATGTGTAACCTATGTGCCCGGTTTATTCTGTTACCTATCTGTCCGGTTTATACAAAGCTCGATCCGGTTGCCTATGCCAAGCTTGGCGTAAATGCTCGTCACGTGGGTCTCCACGGTCCGCTCCGTCACGTTGAGAAATCGGGCGATTTCCCGGTTTGACTTCCCCGTTGCCTGCTGTCGTATGACATCTAGCTCCCGGGAGGTTATTCCGTGAAGGGTTTTCAGATGGTGGAGATCCTTTACCCTCGAAACAATTATCAGGTACCCCGATACGTCTTTAAAAGCATCGACCACCTTTTTTACCTTCAGATCCACGGGAATTTTTCTCTCCCCGGCATTGTCCTGCAGGACGTTCACCCGCGCCCTGAATGAATCGGATTCCGATTGCATCAATTTCAAAAAATCGGCCCTGAGGGCCCGCTTTTCAACGACGGTATCCATCCAGCCGGGCTGAGTCTCCGGACTGCTGTTAACCAGTGATAATACAGACCGGTTTCTGAAAATGACCCTGAAATTCCGGTCGAGAAGGATGATCCCCTCTTCGATGTTTTCAATTATGTCCCCGCTAATAAAATCGGGCGTAATGGTAATGAACCGGTATTTTTTAATGGTGTACAGCAGCGCCCCCATCCAGATGAGCAGCCAGAAGGGAATGATATTATTGGTGCCCCTGAAGCCGAAATAATAATCGCCGATCCAGGAAAAGAGGGGCAGGACGAATCCGCTCGTGCAGAGTATGAGCGCCTGCATCCTGCTCTTGCGGGTTTTCTGCCGGAAATGATAAACCGTCAGCAAGACGATTGAGGCGATATTATAAAGGGTCGTCTGGATTTCCATGTACAGGAACCAGAAGCCGCCGGGGAAATCGCGGATGACGGCATTATCCACGACGCTTTTATACACGCCGATCAGGGGCGGCAGCAGGAGCGCGCAGGACAGAAGGGTTGCCATTCTTTTGTCGCGGATAAAGCCCGTGTACCGGATCCAGAACAATAGAAGGAAGGCCAGGACCAGAAGCCCCGAGATGGTGAATCTCTGCCACAGGTCCCTCGTTTCAGCGTCGGCGCTCAGAAAATACATCACGTAGGAGAAGCTCCAGATTGAAGAGAGCGCGCACACATACACAAGGGGCCGAAAGCGCCGGTCTTTCGCCGCCGTGGGCAGCAGGTAAAATCCGAAATATACGTATGATATGGCGCACATGCCGGCAAGGACCGCCGGAAGGCCGAAGTTGAAATAGTTGCTCATACTCAAGGTTCCCATTTAAAAAAATGATCTGCCGCAATTTTTACTCTTTTCATGGAGCAATCGATAATTGAACACAAATCCGACACTGTCAATAAATAAAATCTATTTGACAACCCGGCACCCGTTGAATCCAAAGTACAGGAACAGGAAAAACTGGCCGGCTACGGGTTTTCCACGATGCCGACCGGATTGCATAACTGTATATTTACATAAATTGAATCGCCTCAAGGAGAGCCTGCTAAAGCCAAAGTATGCCCAGCCTTCTTTTTACGGCGCCGCCATCGGCGGCGTCCGCAGGATAAAGAAAAGACATGCCATAAAAGGTCCGCCGCCGAGTTCATGGATTACCGGCGGGGCTCTGCGGGCCTATGCCGCATGTCTGAAAGTGGTATGATTAGTAAACAAATATGGAAAATGTATAACCGGAGGTCTTTCATGAAACGTAGAAGCCGCAGTGCGTCGATAGTTATCGGCGCCATCCTTACCATAGCCCTGTCTCTCGGCAATGGCTGCACAGAGAAAAGCAGCGACAAGTCAGGCCTGATGGCCCTTCTGTGGCTCCTGGGCTCGGGCTCGGTAAAGCCCCGCTTCGCCTATGTGACCAACAACTCGGACGGTACGGTATCCATGTACACCGTGAACGCTGAAACGGGGCAGCTGCGCCATAACGGCTACGCCCTCACCGGAACGGCCCCCTTCTGCATCGTCATAAGCCCTGACAAGGCCTTTGCCTATGTCCCGAATTATTTATCGAACAACATTTCCATTTATGCCATAAACCAGGAGAACGGCAGGCTGACTGAGACCGCGGGCTCCCTCGCAGCCGCCGGTTCCCAGCCCGTGGCAATGGCATTCCATCCCTCGGGGAATTTCGCCTATGTGGCGAATTTGACTCCCCACACGATCAGGGTCTATACCGTGAACAAGACCACCGGCGCCCTCACCTACGTGAATACGACCACCGACGCCGGCACCCAGACCAGCTCGGTCACGGTCAGCCCTGACGGCGCCTTCGCCTACACGACCAATTCCGGCTCCGGTGACATATCCGTGTACGCCATCAACCAGGCCAACGGGACCCTGACCCCGGTGGGCTCCACCGTGGCCGCGGGCACCAATCCCCGCCTCATGGCGATCCATCCGTCCGGCTCTTTTGCCTATGTCGCCAATAACGGCTCGGACAATGTCTCGATGTACGCGGTGAATAAAAGCGCCGGGACGTTGACCCCCCTCGCGGGATCGCCGATTGACGCCGGTGACGGTCCCAACGGCCTCGCCTTTGATCCTTCCGGGGCCTATGTGTACGTCGCGAACGCGAACAACGACAGGGTTACCATTTACACTGTAAATCAGAGCACCGGCGCCCTGACTTTGGTGAACCAGCCGGACACCGGGGACAAACCAAATTGGATTGCCGCGGACCCTTCGGGCAAGTTCGTGTACACGGCCAATACCGACGCCAACACCATTTCAATTCATACAAGAAATGCCGCTACCGGCGAGCTGACCCTGACCGGCACCGTGTCGGCCCGGTCAGGACCGGCAGGGATGATCATGGTGGGCGGAACCAGCGCCGTGGAATACGTGCCGAAGTTTGCCTATGCTGCGAATACTAATTCTGATACTATATCAGTCTATACGATAAACCAGTCAACCGGGTTACTAACTGCCGGCACAGCCGTGGCCGCCGGGGATGCACCATATTCAGTCACGGTTGATCCGTTGGGGAGATTCGCCTATGCGGTTAATTATAATACTGGTACTGTATCAGTCTATACTATAAACCAATCAACAGGGGCATTGACTGCCGGCACAGCCCTGCCCGCCGGGACTAATCCATTTTCAGTCACCGTGGATCCCTCCGGGAGATTCGCTTATGTGGGTAATACTAATTTGGGTTCTGGTACTGTATCAGTATATACGATAAACCAGTCAACAGGGGCATTGACTGCGGGTACAGCTGTGGCCGCCGGGAAATATCCATGTTCAGTCACGGTTGATCCCTCCGGG
Source organism: Spirochaetota bacterium (assembly GCA_017999915.1). Classification (NCBI taxonomy): domain Bacteria; kingdom Pseudomonadati; phylum Spirochaetota; species Spirochaetota bacterium. The sequence goes on along the minus strand of JAGNKX010000022.1, from coordinate 69,757 downwards.
AGATTCGCCTATACGGCTAACTATTATGATGATACCATATCAGTCTATACGATAAATCAATCAACAGGGGCATTGTCTGCCGGCACAGCCGTGAGCACAGAGGATGAACCATGGTCAGTCACAGTTGATCCGTCGGGGAGATTCGCCTATGCGGCTAATAGTAATTCTGATACCATATCAGTCTATACTATAGACCAGTTAACAGGGGCGTTGACTGCCGGCACAGCCGTGGCCGCCGGGGATGGACCAGGTTCAGTTACGGTTGATCCTTCGGGGAAATTCGCCTATGCGGTTAACTGTACTGATGATACAATATCAATCTATACGATAAACCAATCAACAGGTGCATTGACTGCGGAGACGGCCGTGACCCCCGGGAAAGCTCCACATTCAATCACCGTCGATCAGCCGGGGAAATTCGCTTATACGGCTAATTATAGTTCTGATACTATATCAGTCTATACCATAGACCAATCAACAGGGGCATTGTCTGCCGGCACAGCCGTGGCCGCCGGGGATATGCCAAGATCAATTATCACCACCGGGATTATCCGGTAGGCATGGTGCGGCGGCCTGCTGCGGAGGCCGCCAGGGCAATATTGAATCCATATTCAGAATAAAAAAAAGACGGACTAAAATCTTGAAATAGTTAATAAAACCCGCTCATAAAGAGGTTACGATGATGAATCTGACGGAACATGCAAAACTGAAAAACAGGCCCGCCTGCGCCGCGGTGCTGCTTGTCGCCGCCTTCTGCGCCGGCTGCGTCGGAAGGACGGTCAATTCGGTGAATTCCGTTTAACAGGGCTCCACAAAGCTGAAGCCCTTCAATTTTACCGCCTTTGCCAATGACATGGGGAAAAAGCACACAGTAAGTGTATTTCATGATTTTATACTCCTGACCCTGACCCCGAGCAGCGGACGGATCGTGTGGGAGGATTACTACCTCAGGCAGAAGCACGTGGCGACCTACTCCGGCGCGTCCCGGTTCATACTTTCGGGCCATCGCCGTCAAGGCGGCTGGCGCCGGCCGTTCCGTGACAATGCTTAGCAGTTTGCTGAAAAACAGCAAACTGCTAAACGATACATGGATGTATCGCCATTTTTCGAGGCATTGGCCGAGAAAAATGTGAGGTTGTACGAATTCACTTCGTAAAACCGACCCTAAAAAACTCCAAGGAGGGAGTTTTTTAGGAAACTGTTCGAGACAAATACCGTACCTTGTCACCGCCTTGCCGTACCATACCTCCCGAATTGGCGCGCGGCGCCTTGACGATCCCATAATATTTTAGTATATTAGAATAATCTTAAAAACAAGGATATCATCATGAAAAATAAACTATATACACTAACATCTATCATCGGGACAGCAGCCATGCTCTTCGGCGGCGCCGGTCTTTCAGCCGGTGAAGCCGCAACGATACGGCAGATAGGACCCAATGAGGCTTCCGAGCTGATCCGGTCCAATGCCGGCAACAGGAACTTCGTTATCCTGGACATACGCACCCCGGGCGAATACCGTGAGGGACATATTGCGAACTCGGTGCTCCTCGATTATCATTCACCCGATTTTCGGGAAGGCCTCAAGGCCCTGGACAGGAACAGGACCTATTTTGTCTACTGCCGCAGCGGCAACCGCACCGGCAGGGCTGTCGATATCATGAAGGACCTGGGATTTACGCGTATCTATGAGCTCCGGGGCGGCATACGGTCCTGGCTCTCTTCAGGACTGACCCTGCAGGTGAGATAGGAACAAAGCGGCACGGTGGCGGTTATTGGGGAGGCGGCAATTATTTAGAAGATGATTCGCCGCAATAGGAGGCTTGGAGCGGAAGGTCAGAGGATAAGCCGTCATATCCAGGAGGATTTGCTTTTCTCGACGATCCGCTCTATGATAACGAAGGCCACGGCGTGGTCCGCATTGTGGCTTATGGACAGGTGATACGCGTAGGATTCCCTGAGGTCCTTGTTCCGGGCCAGCCTTTCGATATTCTCGAAGAAGGGCCTGCCGTTGGCATCGTTAAGGATCGTCACCGAGGCGAAGCTGAAGCCCCGGTGTCCCAGCGCCTTGGCGAGGGCCTCCTTTGCGGCGTACCGGCCGGCCATGAAGGTCTCGGGGCTCTCATCGGGCAATACGGCTATTTCATCGGGAGAGAGGTTTTTCCGGTTGAAGCTCTCCCGCTGATCGGCGCTCATGCGCCGCAGCCGCCACACATCCACGATGTCGGTGCCGATGCCGACGATATGGCCCTGTTCCATCCGACTATCCTCCCCGCGCCGCGCCTGCCCTATGGACCGGCGGCGTGGGATCTTACCATTTTTTTAATCAGGTTTCGCAGGGGCGGTGTCCTGTCAATAACATTAAGGTCCCGGCCCCGCTTTTAGCGGGTCTGAAGCGTCTTACAAGTAAAGCAAGGTGGCGGCCCGTCAATCTTCTGCTCCGGCATCATTACTGCTTGACTTGTCAGCGGAGCGGTTGTACACTATTGATAGCTTTACGAAACAGGATCCGATCAGATCATCCATTCCATGGGAGGACGCGTCTATGAGCGATATGGAGCGATTCGAGCCGCAACCGTCGCCGGATTTCGAGCTGGCGGACAGCCATGGCGTCATGAGGAGACTTTCCGACTACAAGGGAAAGGTCGTCGTCCTCGTGTTCAACCGGGGTTTTGCCTGACCCTATTGCCGCAGGCACATGGCGCAGTTGCGCCGGGAACACGATGAGTTCGTCAAGAGGGGCGCCGAGGTCATCGCCATCGGCCCGGAAAGCGCCCGGGCCTTCGCGGAATGGTGGGAGGAGCACGACATGCCCTTCACGGGCCTGGCGGACCCGGACCACAGCGTATCAAAGCTGTACGGACAGCAGGTAAAGATCCTCAAGCTCGGCCGGATGCCCGCCCAGCTAATTATCGATAAAAAGGGGATGATCCGCTACAAGCATTACGGAAATTCAATGTCAGACATTCCCGAAAACAGCGACATCCTCGCCGCGGTTGACGAATTGAATAATGAATAATTGGCCATCCCGTGAAGGCGAGGATACGCATCCCCGCCTTCACGGGATTTCTCCTTGACTTTTACAAATTCTTCCCTTCACATTGCGACTACGCGTCGGCGTGGTCGGCGCGGACACAACGCAAAAAAAGGAGAAAAACATGGGCTGTCTTTTCTGCAATATAATCAGCGGCGCCACGCCGTCAAAGAAAGTCTTCGAGAACGACAGGGTCTACGCCTTCGAGGACATCAACCCACAGGCGCCGGTGCACATCCTGGTCATCCACAAGCAGCATGTCGAGCGGATCGAGGAGCTGAACCAGGGGAACGCCGCCATCATGGGGGATCTTTTTCTCGCCGTGAAGGAAGTGGCGCGGCTGAAGGGTATCGACGAGAAGGGCTACCGTGTGATCATCAACAATGGCACGGCCGGCGGCCAGGTCATCTGGCACCTCCACGTCCATGTCATGGGCGGCAGGGAGGACATGGGCCCTATGGTTGTTCGCTGACCTCTTTCTTTTTCTGCTTGAGCGACTGCACGACGATCTTCTCGACGGAGCGCTCCGTCGCGTCGTCGATGATGAAGGTGTACCTGTCGTGATCCAGGCGGTCGCCCTTCTTCGGGATCCTGCCCAGGCGGTACTCGACGAAGCCGGCCAGGGTCTCGAAACCCCTCTTGTCGATATGGATATTGAAGCTCCGCATGAAATACTCGATGTCCATCTTCCCGCTCAGCAGGAACTTCCCCCTGCCGAGTTCCGTGATGAGCTCCTCCTCCGACTGGTCCCGCGTCTGTATCTCGCCGACGACCTCCTCCGCTATATCCTCGTGGGTGACCATCCCCACCACGGCGCCGTGCTCGTCCACGACAAAGACAAGGGGGATCAGGTGCTCCACCATCTCGGCGTAGAGGTCCACGATCCGCTTGGTGGCGGGAACATAGATGGCCCTGTTCATGATGTCCGGTATTTTCCTGGCGTTCCGGCGCTTCAGGATGTCCCGGTAAAAAACGTATCCCACCAGGTTGTCCACCCTGCCGCCGTGCACGGGGATACGGGAGAACCTGGTGCGCACGATGAGATCGGCAAGCTCCTTCATGGAAGCGCCCGTATCGATCGAAACGATATCGATGGTCGGCGTCATGATCTCCCGGGCGGTCATGCCCCTGAAGGAGAGGATCTCGGCCACGTACTCGTGGTGTTCCTCGTTTATAATCCCCTCCTCCTCCCCTATCTTGAAGAGGATATCGATCTCCTCGCGGGACCTGACGCTGCGCCGGTCCGACTCGGCAATGCCGAGCAGTCGTTTCAGCGCCCTCGAAAAGAGGAGGGAGAACCGCACCGCCGGCCTCATGATGACGATAAGGATCATTATAGGATAGGAAAAAAACATCAGGAACGCGTCGGCCCTCGCGCGGGCCATGACTTTCGGCGTCACCTCGCAGATGACCAGAAAGAACATCGTCTGGACGGCCGTGACGATAAGCAGGGCCAGCTCATCGAGCATGAAAGCGGTTGTGGCAATGTAGGTTATGAAGGCGGCGGCCGAGATGTTGACCACGTTGTTGCCGATGAGGATCATGCCCATGGCGTCCTCGATCCTGTCGATGATCGAGAGCGACAGCCTGGCCCTGCGGTTGCCGGTCTTGGAGAGCGATTCCAGGTAGAACCTGTTGGAGGTGAGCAGCGCCGTTTCCGTTCCGGAAAAGAAGAAGGAAAGGAACATCATGACGCCGATCAGGACAATGTAGGCCTGGTATTGGGCCAGGATAACTATCATGACAGCAATTCACCCCCTTCCACCGGCTGAATGACCTCGACGGTCTCGATCTTGTTCTTCCTGATATGGCGTATGCGCAGGACATAGGCGCCGATCCTGATGATATCGCCCCGCTTCGGGATGTAGGAAAGCTGCTCGATGATGTAGCCGCCGATGGTGTCGGCGTTTTGGCTCTCCAGGGACTCGCCGAAGGCGGCGTTGAAGTCGTCTATCTGCATCTCCCCGGATATAACGGAGGTGTGGTCATCGATCCTCTTTATATCGCTCCGGGAATCGTCCTCCCACTTGGTCATGTCGCGGCCCATCAGCTCCGAAAGGAGCTTGTTCAGCGTCACCACGCCGGCGGTGCCGCCGTACTCGTCCACCACGATGGCGATCTGGATGCCGCCGGCGAGAAAATCGTTCAGCAGGTCATGGAGGTCCCGGGACGCGGGAAAGAACCTGATCTCCTGAACGAAGCGGTTGATGTTCCGCGCCTTTTTGAAGCCCAGGTGATAGGGGATCAGCTCCCTCGAATCGACCATGCCGATGACGTGGTCAATGTCGTTTTTGTACACCGGGATCCGGATCACCCCCGACTCGATAAAGGCCTTCATGGCGTCCTCGATGGAGGTGCCGTAGGGAAGAAAGACGGCGCTGCTGCGGGGAAACATGATGTTGGCGGCGTCCTTCTTGGAAAACCGGATCACGTTCTGGATGAAGGCCCCCTCGTCCTTGCCGATGACCCCCTGCTGCTCGCCCAGCTTAACCGCCAGCTTAAGCTCGTCCCGGGTGATCATCTTGTGGGTCAGCTTCAGGTTCAGCATCTTGATCATGGCGTTGGTGAAAAGGAGCAGGAAGGCCCGCACCGGCGTGAGCGCCAAATGAAAGAACCTGAGCAGGGGGAGGACCTTCTTGGAAGTCTTTTCATAGGAATTGATGGCGATGATCTTGGGCGATATTTCGCAGAAAATGACAATGAGGGGGGTTATAATGGCGATGGAGATCACGTCCCCCCACTTCCGCCACACCTGCAGGAGTATGCTTGTCGTCAGCGTCGACACCACCAGGTTGACGAAGAGGTTCCCGGCCAGCAGCGTGATCAGGATCTTCTGCGGGTCCTTCATGAAGAGGGAAATGGCCTTTTCCCTTTTCAGGGAGGAATGGGCAAAGCGGTGGAGATCCGATTTTTTGAGGGAAAACAGGGCGCTCTCCGACCCGGAAAAAAAGGCGGACAGCACGAGGCAGACGATGAGGGTGCCGATTTCCAGGTAGATCTGGTCCATCACTCTTGGCTGATATCGAGCTTCACGGTGAACGTGTATTCCTTCTCGGCCGTGTTTCCGGCGAAATCCGACGCCGTGACCTTGACCGTGTTCTCGCCTCCGGCGTAGGTCAGTCCCTCGATCTTGTAATAGCCCTTCGGGTCAAAAAGGCTCTCGAACTTCCTGCCGTCCACGGCGAGCCTTCCCTTGGCGACTCCGATGGCGTCGAACTTCTTGTCGAGGGCCTTCTTCCCGTTGAACTCGACGACGATGCGGTATATCCCCAGGTTCTCGCGCCCCGTCATGGCGTCGGTGATCTTCACCAGCAGGGGATAATGCCTGGTGAGCCTGATGCTGGACTTGTCCCGCACGATGATGATCTTGTCGCCGATGTGGAAGGCGATATCCGAGACCACCGGGGCCTTGGTGTCCTCCCGGGCGGGGAGCATCTTTATGGGGTTGACGGAGACGCGCCGTCCCGCCTGCAGGAGGGAAAAATGGATATGCTTGTTCATGGAGTGGCCGGTGTTCCCCATCAAGCCCACGGTGTCGTCCTTCGCGTACGTTTTTTTCGCCGTCAGTCCGTTCTCGAGGTGCATGTAGATGGAATACATGCCGTTGCGGTGCCTGAGAACCTTGTAATTGCCGCCGCCGGGATAATTATCGAGGGGAAACAGGGCCTTGTCCCAGTAGAACACCAGGGTGCCCGGTTCCACGGGATAGATCTTGTCGTCCGGGGAAGTCATGTCAATGCCGTCATGGAAGTGGTCCCACCGCGACTCGCAGAAGGTCGATGTTACGGTGCCGTTATTGACGGGCCACCGGAACGATACGAATGACAGGGCCATCATGATGAGGAGCGCGCAGAGCGCGGGACGATAATTCATTTGGTTCCTTCCTTGTGTTCTTTATCCTTTTCATCTTCCTTCGGCTTTTCCTTGCCGGTATGGAGGCGGCAGAAGGTGCCGGGCTCGGTGCCGGAATAGAAGAGGACGTCGCGGGCGACCCGGGGGCACTCGCCGTCCCTGCCGGCCACCTCTCCCGAATCGAGGCAGATCGTCTCCATGGACAGTCCCTGCTCCGGCTTCTTGAAGTCAGGGGGCCGGTCGCCGCGGAAAATGGAGGAGATGTATTCAACCCAGACCGGGGCGGCCACGGCCCCGCCGGCCCTGCCCCATCCGAGGGAGATGGCTCCCTCCTTATTGCCTATCCATACTGAAGTAACAAGGTTCGACGCATACCCGACGAACCAGGCGTCGTTGTAATTGGCGGAGGTGCCCGTCTTTCCGGCCACGGGGAAATCTATCCTGCTTCCCTTGAAGGCCCCGGCGGCGGTGCCTCCCTCGTCGAAGACGCTTTTCAGCATCGCTACGGTGATCGCGCAGGCCGCGGGGTCTATGATCGAGCCGGTCTCTTTCTTCCGCTCCTCGGCGGCCTTGCGGATCTCCTCCTCATTGTTCCAGACAACGTTATCGTTGTAGTCCTTTACCTGCCGTATGCCGTAGGGAAGCACGTATTCCCCGCCGTTGACGATGACGGAGTGAAGCACGCAGCTTTCCAGGGGCGAGACCTCGTAGGTCCCCAGGGCCAGGGAAAGTGTCCTGCCGAAGCGCTCCTTCAGCTCCGCGTCGTCAAGGTAGAGGCTCTTCTTCAGAATTTTGAACACGCCGTCGTAACCGGTCTTGTCGAGGACCTTGACGGCGATCACGTTGATCGATTTTTTGAGGGCTTCGCGGATAATGACTTCGCCCAGGTATTTCCCGTCGTAGTTGCGCGGCTCGTATCCGCCGGAAAATTTCGTTTTCTCGTCGACCATGACGGTCGATGGGGTGATGTCCTTCGCCTCCATGGCGGCGGCGTAGACCACCGGCTTAAAAGACGATCCCGGCTGCCGCCTGATCTGGGCCACATGGTCGTTCTGGTTCTTCGAGGAAAATTCATAGCCGCCCACGTAGGCGAGCATCTCCCCGGTGACCGGGTCTATGGAGATCAGGGCCCCCTCGATGTTCTGGGCCTTTTTCATCTCCGCGTCGGCCTTGAGCTTGTCCCTTGTGCGCCCCGCCAGCTTCAGGTGGAATTCCCTCTGGCGCATGATTCCCGCCCTGAGGGCCGCGGTGGCGGCGTCCTGCTTCTCCGCGTCGATGGTGGTGTAGACCTTCAGGCCGCCCCTCTTCACCGCCTCCTCGCCGAACTTGTCGACCAGGACACGGCGTATGCTCTCATTGAAGAAGGGGGCGCGGTTGACCCGGTAGGAGCTGAATATGAAATTCCCGATGAGGGAGGACGAGGCCTTCCCCTTCTCATCGTACACGACCTCCCACTTCCGGAGGAACATCCGGAAGATGCGCCCGGTGTCCCTGCCCTTAAGGTACCCGGCGTCGGACATGGACTCCAGTATCCTCTTCGTCTTGCGCAGGGACACGTCGATGTCGGAGATGGGCGAATATATCTTGGGATTGGATATGGTGGCGACGATCATGGCGCATTCCGCGATGGAAAGCTCCTTCACGGAGGCGCCGAAAAACATCTTGGAGGCGGACTCGACCCCGTAGGCGCCGTTGCCGAAATAGATGAGGTTCAGGTACATGGACAGTATGTCCTGCTTGTCGTAGCGCTTCTCGATCTCGCGGGCGCAGAAGGCCTCGTATATCTTCCGCTTCAGGTTGCGCTCCATGTCGGTGAAGAGGACCTTCGCCAGCTGCTGGGTGATGGTGCTCCCTCCCTGGACGACCCGGAAGTGGACCATGTTGACGAGGACCGCGCGGAGAATGCCCCGGTAGTTTATCCCGCGATGCTGATAAAAATCGCGGTCCTCGCTGGCGATGACCGCCTTCACCAGCCACTGGGGAATGTGATCGTAGGGCACGATCTCCCGCTTCTGCTCGAAAAATTCGCCGATGATCTCATCGTTACGATCGTAGATGCGCGTGGGGATATCGACCACCTTGGCCTTCAGGTCCACGTCGCTGTAGTTGTAGGAATACCCCTTGCGGAGCTCCTCGGTCCGGTCGATCAGCTGCTTGTACTTGGTCAGCTTCTTGAGGGCGGCGTCGCGGTCGCCCTGCCACATGAAGAATATCACCGTGACATAGGCGGACAGGGCTATTGCCAGCCCCGCCGGCACATATATAAAAACGATCTTCTTGTGCGCGGCGATCCAGGCGACTGCCTTCTTCGCGATTTCAGCGGCCGTGCCCGCCGCCCTTCCCCAGTTGATTCCGCCCATGTGCAATATCCTCGCGCGGCCAAAGGCCCGCAATCAGCCAATAATAGACCCCCCGTTCAGGCAATGGCAGGGGGGTCATTTCAGTTATTCTATAAAATCATCCCGCTAAAAGTCAAATACATTCCTACGGCAGTTCCCCCATATCGCAGCCCCCCGCGGCGTAGCGCTTCCCCGAGAGCTGGCCGCAGGCGCCGCTGATGTCCCGGCCGAAGCTCTTGCGCACCGTGATGGGCACGTTCATGATCTCCAGCTCATGGACGAAGCGCCTGACCTGCTCCTCGGAAGGCGGGTCGTAGCCGTGGCCCCCCTCGTTCAGGGGGATGAGGTTCAGCTTGATCCGGTTGTACCTGAACATCTTCTTGAGGCGCTTCGCGTCTTCCGGGGAGATATTGTCGCCGCGCATCACGTAGACCACGGTGAGCCTGTTCCGCGAGGCCGGGAACTTCTCGTTCAGCATGCGGGATATCTCCTCGAAGGGATTGGAGCGCTCCACCGGCATGATCCGCTCCCTTTTTTCAGGCAGGGTATCGTTGAGGGATATGGCCAGGTTGTAGGGCCGCTCCTCGTCGATGAAGCGTTCGATCCCGGCGCGCACCCCCGAGGTGGAGATGGTGATCTTCCGGACCGATACGTGGAAGCCGAAGCTGTAGTTCATGATCTCCGCGGCCCGGATCACGTTGTCGTAATTCATGAAGGGCTCCCCCATGCCCATGAACACCACGTTGTTGTTCCTCAGGCCCGAGACCCTACGGATCTGGCAGAGCTGGTCGAGGATCTCCCCCGTTTCAAGGCTGCGGATAAAGCCGAGCCTGGCGGTCTCGCAGAAGCGGCACCCCATTGCGCACCCCACCTGGCTGGAAATGCACACCGTTACCCGCCCCTCTTCCGAGTCGTCGCTCCTGATCAGCACGCTTTCGATAAAATTGCCGTCGCCCGTCTTGAAGAGATACTTCTCCGATCCGTCTATCCGGGAAACCAGCCGCTCCTCCAGGGAAAGGGCGTTCACGGAAAAGTCTTCATCGAGGCGGGCCCGGAGCTCCCGGGACACGTTGGTCATGGCATCAAAGGAGTCGATATTCTTCTCGTAGAGCCACATCAGTATCTGCTTCGCCCGGTACGGCTTCTCGCCGATGGAGCGGAAGTACTCCTCCAGCTCGTCCAGGGTACAGCTCTTTATAAATTTTTTTTCCATCAATGACAAGATAGGGTGGATCGACCTGCCAGGGCAAGAAAATTTTTCAACCCGGGAATGAACTCAGATTTTCACCTTTACGACAACCTTCCGCACGGGCGAGGGGCTGACGCCCGTACCGGGCATGTGGAGATCGTCTGGGAAAAATATCGCGAATGTTCCCTCGCCCAACCGGATGAATGAAGCGTCGCCCCCGTAAAAGACGCAGTCCTTTGAATCGTCATAGCCGGTCAATGGGGCCTGGCCGCCCAGCGGCGCATAGCCGGCGATCTCGCTTCCGGCCGCGACATACTGGACGTCTATGTATTTCCTGTGCGCTTCAAGCCTGCATTCGTTTCTGTCCTTCGTCACATAATCGCTCACAATCGCATAGATGTCGTCTCCATCCAATTCATAGCGCCCGGGCTTGAGGATGGCAAAGTCGGTATCCGCAATGTAGTTCAATGCCTTTTCAATCCCCGCGCCGAGGCAGGCATAGAGCTTGCTGTTCTCAATTTTATCTACAACCATGATTCAGCCCCTGTATCAATAAATTTTACCCGGTGTCCTCAATGACACTGCCGCCTATGATCTCGCCAGCGCGTCTATGATCTTTGCGCACCCGCCCTTCTGTATGAATTCAGTGTGATCATCTATGGACGTGAAACGCCGGCCGACGAGCTTTTCACAGCGCAGCTCCTCGCCCACGGCGTCGGTGAACACCTTGAGAACGCGATCGGCCTCCGGGTTGCCATAGGCGGATTTTCCCGGATGCTCCCGGCACCAGCGGAGGCACTTGAGCCATATGGCCGCTGCCAGGGCGCCGCATCCGTGGCCTCCCAGTCCAAGGCCGCCGGCCAGGCCGGCCACCATGACCGCCTCCATATCGCCGGCGCCCATTCTTTTCACAACCTCGGAAGCGCAGCTTACCGGCTCCAGTGACAGGCCTTCCTGGTTTCCGGATATTCCTTCCGCCGCGGCGCGCATCGCCTCCGGGGCCCATTGCTCCGCAAGATCGAAGCAGTGCCTGTTTATATGGAGAATGAACTTCACCATGAACTTCAGCATATTAAGCCTCCTGGTGAGATCGTAGCCGCACACGTCCCGGCAGTTGACGCTTCCCGCCCTCTGCGAGTAGGTTTCCCGGAGGTACCTGGCGGCGGTAATGGCCGAAGCAACGGCCCTGCCGCGATCACTGTGGGCCCGATAAGACTCCGCCCCGGCGGCCAGCGTGGACCCCCAGAGCATGCCGCACTGGTGCCCCCGCATCACGATGCCCCCGGCCAGGGGGTCGGCCGCGCGCTCCTCGGCTTCCATGGGACAGCCGAATTCGCGGTTCAATAAAAAGCAGAAGGTCCTGGAGCAGGACCCCATTTTTGAAAAAACTTTCCTGGTATCATTCACTGGTGAATCCATAACAACCATCCATTTGTCTGTAAATCACAATTTATAATACTGATAGCACCGCTTTCATTGATCACTTTCCTCGCTGTCGCTGCCTTCACCGGGCCGGTATTCCAGCAGGTCTCCGGGCTGGCAGCCCAGCTCCCTGCAAATCGCGTCCAGGGTCACGATTCGTATGGCCCTGGCCTTTCCGGTTTTGAGTATCGACAGGTTGGAATCGGTAAGGTCAATCCGCTTCGCCAGCTCGTTGAGGGAGATCTTACGGTCCGCCATGACCCTGTCCAGTCTGAAGATAATGCTCATGGGAACCTGCCTATACCGTCAGATCGTGCTCTTCCTGGAGGGCCGTTCCGCTTTTAACGACTTCGCAGAACACGAGGAGCAACACGCTTACCAGCAGGGAGTTGAAACTGAATGTGATTATCGAAAAAACGATCAGGAGCTTGCTGATTTTCGAGATGAGTAGCACATTGCTCCTGTTGAACACGATATCGTTCTTGAAATTGGTGAAGACCTCCTGGGACTTTTTGATGATCTTGAGAAGAAACACTACGACCACCGCGCAATAGGGCAGGATTATGAATTTGATGGCAATAGGAAGGTTTTTGAATGTTTCCCAATCCTGCTTCTCCTTTGGATCCATCCCGAGATCATTGGGAGCGCATTGGGGGATTCCCATGCCAAACTTGTCTCCCAAAGACGAGTATAGAATAAACACTATCCCCGCCACAGCCCCGATGATCGATCCCACCAGGACAACATACCAGCATACTTTAAGGAACCCGCTAAAGAAAGATGATAATGATTTCTCGCCAAAATATTTCATTTGAGTTCTCCCTGTTTAATTTGCTATATAAATAGTTATAAACTAGTTCAAAACTATTTATATTTACTTCCGCCGCCTTCGGCGGCGGGGGTAAATATAGTTAATTATTATGTTTTATAACATGTTCAATAGTAATAATTAATATATTGAGAGTCAAGTATTAATTATTGAATTTCAATATATTTTTATTATATTTCGATATATTTTTATTGATTTTTGGCAAAATGTATATAAAAAGGCGTGCGCCGATAGTTATCGGTCAATGGGTGCTCTGACCCCGCCGGGGGTCGATAGTTATCGGTGAATGGGTTCTGACCCCGCCGAGGGCAGATAGTTATCGGTCAATGTGAATGATTGCTCTGACCCCACTATATACCGATAGTTATCGGTATTGGTCATACAGAGGGGGTCAGAGCAATAAGCCGGTAGGCGGATCCGCCCTAACCCAAGCTCTCCACGGCGTTTTATAGCTTCATATAATCACAACACGATGAAAAACCCGCCTTGTTAAGGCGGGCTTCCATGGCAATCCATATTGGCGCGTACGCCTGAACCGGCGCTGCGCATCAAGGAATGGTGCTACTTCTTCTCAGTGATGCTCCGTATCTCGAACATGGCCATCTTGTTGTCCGGGTCAATATTAATGACCTTTTCGAAGAGCGTCACGGCGCCGTCCTCATCACCTTTCTTTTTGAGGGCCATGCCCATGGCAAAGAGGGCGTTCACGAAACCGGGATCGATCTCAAGGGCCTTATCAAAATAGGTAATGGCGTTTTCAAAGTCGCCCAGCTGGTAATAGGAGGCGCCTCCTATGTAATAGGCGTTCTTGTTCATCTTGTCGTTCTCGATATAGGCCTGGATCCTGTCAATGGCCTTGCGGAAGCTGTTTACCCGGAAATAGTTCTTGGCGAGGTTGTAGAGTATCTTCTGGTTCTCAGGGTACTTCTTGAAGCCCTTCTCCAGGACCTCGCTCGCCTCCTGGTACTGGTGGGCGTTGATGAGACGCTTCGAATTCTTGATGATGTCGACGGCCTCGTCCCGGGCAAGCTCCAGGACCAGAAAGGTGATGTCGTCGACGAGCTGGGCGCTGCCCATGTACCGGCGCACGTCGCCGATGATCGCCTCGGCGAAATCCTCCGCGGGCAGGTGCCGGTGCATCCGGATCGCGTCCTCAAGGCGCTTGTTGGAGTACTCGACGCGCTCCTCGTTGATGGCCTCCGGGATACCGTCGGTGTAGAGTATGATCCGGTCGCCGTACTCGAGCTTCGTCTTCTTTTCGTCATAGGATTCCCGCGCCTCCTCTATGGCGCCGATGAACAGGCCGTTGGTGTCGAGGAGCTCGATCTCGCCATCATGCCTGAGGAGAATCGCCTTCTGGTGGCTGGCGTTTGAATATACCACGTTATAATCGTCGTCGACCGCCAGCATGAAGCAGGTCATGTAGTCCTGGGTCTTGACGTGGTCAAGGATGTTCTGGTTCATTTCCTGGAAAATCTTTTTCGGGGAATCATACTTCGCCCCCGCGTTGCCGAAGGACATCTTCGCCATGGTGGTGACGAGGGCGGCCGGGATGCCGTGGCCCGATACGTCGGCGATCATGACGCCTATCTTGTCCTCCCTCAGGAGGTGCACGTCATAGAAGTCGCCGCCGATCTTCTCCATGGCGAGGTAACGCACCGCGAACTTCAGCTCGTTCCAGTCGTCTATCTTGCCGGGGAGGATGCTCCGCTGGATGACGCTGGCCATGTCCAGCTGCTTCTGGATCTGCTCGTCCCTGCTCCGCAGGCTCGTCAGCGCGTCCTCGAGCTCCTCTGTCCGCTTGGCGACCTTCCCCTCGATGTCGCGCCTGAAATCGTCGATCTCCCGGGCCGTTTCCATGACGGCGAACTGGATGGCGGTAAATTCCCGCTCCAGCGATAGGACCTCGTACCCGGCGGTGCCGCCTGACGCGATCGTCCGGGTCATGCGGATAAGGTCGTTCAGGATCCGCATGATGGAGCCGGTGGTGATCTGCATCAGGAAAAAGCTGGCCAGGATCGATATGCCGAAATATACGAATATGACCGCTATGCTGAATTCCTCGAAAAAGCGAACCCTTTCCATCAGGGCGGCAAAGGTCAGCAGCGTGATGACCATGAGCCATACGAAGAACAGGAACTTGAGCCTGATGCCGATAAGGGCCCGCGGCTTTACGCTCGCGCCGGCGCTCATGATCTTGTTGTATATGGCGGTCCGCTCGGGGTTTGTCAGGGATTCGGTGAAAAGGTACGTTGACATCCCGTACAGAATGATAACGATGATGACCGTGAGCCCGGACGCCTTTGTCATGGCAAAGAATTCCGCGGTCGTATAACCGACCCCGAACCGGTATTCATAATAGCTCAGGGCGAGTATGATGATCCCGGCCACGGCCGTAAGGACTGTCGATGTCAGGAGATTGTACATGGGGAGATCGGAAAAGTTAGTGTACACCTTTGCCAGGTCTTCCTCCGGTATGTCGAGATTGTTCTTGTAAGCCCTGTTGACCGCCCTGAGGGGTTCCATGTACGCCGGGATCCCGAGAGGGTTAAGCATGCCGAAGAGAAACCAGTGCAGCACCGTGGGGATCGCCACCGCCACGGGCATCCATTTCATATAGAACAGGGTGAGCTTCTCATAGGAGATCATGATGAATGACGTGCCCAGGAAAAAGGCGAACACGCCCAGCACCCAGCTGGTCGCGACGGTAATGGCGGAAAGGGCGAAGGTGTAAGTGATATTCTTCGCCAGAAATTGGAAAAACTTCATGACATCCCCTTTTGTATACGTATCGGAAAAAAACCGGCGTTTTTATATGAAATAATCAGCACCATTGCCACAAAATCAAGCAAAATACAGGCGCCTCATTCTCTTTCCAGGTCAATTACGTCAACTTCCTTGACACAGCGAAAACCGGCAAGATTGTCGCTGCGCAGGCTCGGCATTCCGCCGGTCTCCCTGCCGGTTACGCGCACCCGGTACCTGGGGCTATACCAGGAACCGCCCCGGACCACCTTGAATTGCTTCCCATAGCGCCTGTATTCCTTTCCCTGCCTTGACCGGTTTCCCTCATAGGGCATGTACCAGCTGGAGGTCCATTCCCTGGCGTTGCCTGCCATGTTAAGAACGCCGAAGGGCGAGGATCCCTCGGGATCGAAGGCCCCCACCGGCATCGATCCGCGATTCGAGATTCCATGGCGGAGCTTGAGGTGGGCCCCGGTTTTTTCATCAGCCCAGAATTCGGCGGTGTTGGCCTTTTCAGGATCGAAATTATTTCCCCAGGGATAGACAAGGTTTTTCCCGCCCTCGCCTTTGGCGGCTTTCCCCGGACCGCGGGCGGCCTTTTCCCATTCCTCTTCCGTGGGCAGGCGCTTTCCGGCCCACTTCGCGTAGGCTTCGGCCTCATAATAGGTGACCATCACGGGGAGGTTTCCCTCCCCGTCCCGGTACCTGGCGCCGTTCCAGGAGAGGGGCGGCTTGACGTTGCTGTTCTCCACGAACTTGAGATAATCATCATTGGAGACTTCGCAGGCATCAATGTAATAATTATCGAGATATTGCGCCTGCTCCGGCGATTCGTCCCGATCGCCCTGGTTGGATCCGAACATGAATTTACCTTCCGGAACAAGGACCATCCGCCTGCCGTCTTTGGAAGAAACCATCGAGGGCCGGTAATTCCTTTCCACTACGCCGGGCTCGTCCGGATAATCGCTCTCGCGACGGCTCCCGGTCTTCACAAGAGCGATATCAACCCCGGCCCGGATCTGCCGGGCGTACTGCCTGTTCGACAGGGTGTACCGGGCGATGGCGCGGTACTTGTAGCTTCCGCTCCGGGTATACATGACCGACGATATCTCGACCGATCCGTACACCGTCTTGTCCTCTATCATGAAATAGGCCGTTTCAGTCGGCCGATCGTTAAAGAGAATAACGATGCTGTTTATCTTCCCTATGGACTCGATCCTTCCCGTGATGCCGAATTCCGTTTGAGCGGAGAGATCACACATGACACAGAGCGCCGCGGTCAATAAAGCGGCCGGCAGATATTTTGATTTTTTCGAGGCCATTGGCTTTCCTTTAATATTTTAGTTTCATATCAAGATTTCTCGCTTCGCTCGAAATGACAACATCATGTCATTTCGACGAGTGAAACGAGGAGAAATCCTGAATACTATATTACTCCGCATTCACCCATCATCCCCTGATGATCTCCCGCGTCGGCCAGACCAGGCAGGTCAGCGGGTTGCCGTATATCACGCCCGAATCGATGCCTATTATATTGCGCCGGGGGTCGTCATAGATGGGTCCCTCCCGGGAGAGATACGTCACCGGCGTATGGCCGAATACCACCGTTTTATCCCAGCGCTTATCATTGCGGAAGAATTTTTCCCGTATCCAGAGGAGGTCGAATTCATCCTGCGCCTCGAGACGGTCCGTATCGGGATTGAGCCCCGCGTGGACCGCGATGAAGTCCTCCCCCTCGTAATAAGGGCGGAGACCGTTGAAAAACTCCCGGTGGTGCTTGGGCAGCTCGAAGACGCCCCGGTGGGCGATATAGCTCCTGATCGTGGCGTCCCCCCCGTTTATGATATACACGCCGGCGCTGTCTTCGCCCCGCAGATAGGTTAGGAACATGTCTTCATGGTTCCCCTTCAGGAACACCGTGTCGAGCGTCGGGGTCCGTGAAAGTTCAATGAGAAAATCTATCACCTCGTATGATTGGGGCCCCCGGTCGATATAATCACCCAGGAACAGCAATGTATCCGTCGGCTGTATGCGTTTCATCAACCGGTCCAGTATACCGACCAGGCGCTTGAAATACCCATGGATATCGCCGATTATATAATACAAAAAAGACACCCCCGACCGCCGCCGGATCATGTTACCGGCCGCTCCCGTCGTATCTCATTTCCCGGCCCTGTTCTTGATCTCCGTCAGCATATACCCGATAATGAGATTCCCCTCCTTCATAGTATCGGCATTGAGGACGCCAAATATCCACTGTTTATACTGGCAGATATAGACGTATTCCGTTTCGCTGACGATCCTGATGGCTGGCTGGAGCTTCCCGATCCTGGTCAGGACATAGGCGCTGCCGCCTCTTTTCAATATGTCGAGGTATTCCTGCTCCGCGTCATAGGCCGATGGCGCCATCGCCCATACCAGGTCGTATTTTTTCGCGCCCAGGGACCGCCGCGCCACAACCGCGTCTTTCAGGCCGGGGATCCCGTCAACATCGCCCTTGTAATAGATGATCTCCCTGGTGGAGCGCCTGTTCGCGAAGATGAGCATGTGCTCAGGCAGGGGCTCGTCGCCGGCCAGGTTTTTCAGGTTCTCCCGCACCACGCCGAGAAACTGCTCCGCCGCGTTTCCCTCCTGCTCGCCCAGGTTTTCATGGCTTATTTTCAGGTAATAATTGCCGATCCGGGAGAAAAGGCCCCGCTCCGAGACATAGGTGTTGTCGTCGATGAAGCGAATGGAGCCGCCCAGGCCCCGCTCCCTGGTGAAAAATCCGAAGGCATCCGGCACCGACCCGAGCCGTATCATCTCGACCCTGACGGTCATGGATTTATCCGAGAGGCGCGCGTATTCCGTAATGGCCAGCTCGGCCGGTCTATGCTCCCCGTAGAGGGCGCTGAACTGCCCTATCTTCCTGGCGCTCCTGGTGCGGTACTGGCGCTCCACCGTCCAGCCGGGCACGTCGGTTTCCCGGGGCATCGAATCCGATATGGTGGCGGTGCGGGGAAAAAGGCCGCAGGAGGGGAAGGCTGTTGCGAGAAGAGAGGCATATATGATTGATATTAATGCTTTTTTCATAGGGAGCTGAGCTCGCGTTATATTTTTTAAATCAACTTTATGAATGTGCTGGTTGCGGCACTCCCTCCCCCTTAATGGGGGAGGGTCGGGGTGGGGGTGTAACAGAAATTATCGCGCGTCTTAAAATCTTTCACCCTCCCCTTACCCCTCCCATCAAGGGAGGGGAATATCAATAATATGATACATCCCGGCTGATAAATGTTTCCCTTACTTGCTGATCGCCTTCGGGTCTATTGCGTCCTGCAGGCCCTCCCCCACCAGGTTGTAGGCAGTTATGGTCAGGAAAATGGCGAAGCCGGGGATCAGCGTCAGCCACCAGGCGAAGTCCATGAAGTCCCGCGACTGGGAGAGGATATCGCCCCAGCTTGGCGTGGGCGGTTGGACCCCGAAGCCGAGGAAGCTCAACGACGACTCGATGAGGATCGTGGAAGCGATCCCGAAAGTGGCCGAGACCAGGACCGGCGCCAGTGAATTGGGAAGGATGTGGCGCAGGATGATGCGCGCGTCCCTAGCCCCCACGGCGCGGGATGCGATGACGAAATCGGTTTCCCGGAGCTTCATGAACTCGCCGCGGACGATCCGCGCGATCCCCGGCCAGCTGGTCAGGCCGATGACCACCATGACGTTCACCAGGTTGGGGCCCACCAGGGCCAGGATGGTAAGGATAAGGAAAAAGGTCGGGAAGCACATGATGATCTCGATCAGCCGCGATATGGTTATGTCGATCCAGCCGCCGTAATACCCGGCCACGGCGCCGATGATTATGCCGATGGCCACGTAGATGGCCACGGCGATGAAGCCGATGAATATGGACACCCTGCTCCCGTGGATCATGCGCGCCGTCAGGTCCCTGCCCTGCTCGTCGGTCCCCATCAGGTGCTTCGCGCAGGGGGCGATGACGATGCTGTTCAGGTCGTATTCGGAATAGGAATAGGCTATGGGCGGGAAGATCTTGAATCCACCGTAGGTATCCTTGCGCAGATCCGCGTCCTTGAGCTCCGGGTAGTTGAAAAGGATCGGGAAGTAGACGCGCCCCTTGTCCGCGTAGATGTAGGGTTTGCTGTTCGCCAGGAGCGGCGCGAAGATGGCGACGCAGAACAGGACGGCGACGAAGATCAGCCCGCCGAAGGCGAGGCGGTTCTTCCTGAACTCCCTCCATACCCGTGCCCAGTATCCGCGCCTCATATCTTCGCCTCCAGCCTGATCCGCGGGTCCGCCAGGGCGTAGGCCAGGTCCGCGATGAGTATGCCCGCCAGGGTGAGGAGCGCGGCAATGGTCTCGATGGCCATGATGACCGGGATGTCCCGGGAGAGTATCGCCTCGAAGGCCAGCATCCCCATGCCCGGCACGGAAAAGATCGATTCCACGATAACGCTCCCGCCCAGGAGCCCCGGGAGTAGCGTCGCCATCAGGGTGATGAGGGGAATCAGTGAATTTCTGAAAGCGTGGACGAAGATGACCTTCTTTTCTGACAGGCCCTTGGCCCGGGCCGTCATGATGTACTGCTGGTTGATCACCTCCAGCATGTTCGCCCTGGTGTACCGCGCCAGGAAGGCGAAGCCGCCGTAGGTCAGGGTCGCCACCGGCAGCACCAGGTGCCATCCCACGTCGAGGACACGGGTGACGAAACCCGCCTCGGCCGCCCAGTCGGAGCGGAACCCGCCCAGGGGAAAGAGGTTCAGGTACTCGCCGCTCCCCAGGTAGAGGAGCAGGAGAAGCCCGACCCAGAAGGTCGGCAGCGAGTAGAGGATGAACAGGACAAGGCTCGACCCCCGGTCAAAGGCGCTGTCCTTGCGTACGGCGGAAAAGACGCCCATGGGTATAGAGATGATATAGATGATGATCATCGAGATGATGTTCAGCGTCAGGGTTATGGGGAGCGCCTCGGCGATGCGCTTCGACACCGGTCTCCCGTCCTTGCGGGAGGTGCCGAAATCGAGGCGCGCCGACTTGGCGAGCCAGTCGATGTACCCGACGATGATCGGCTTGTCAAGGCCGTAGAGCTTCTTCTCCTGCTCCAGGATCTCCTTCGAGATGGAGCCGCCCTTCAGGGCGCCCTCCATGCCCATCTTGAGCTTCGTGTAATCGCCGGGCGCGAGGCGAATCATCATATACGTTATGAAGGTGATCCCCAGGAGCGTGGGAACGATGAGGAGAATCCTTTTTACCAGGTATTTCTTCATTGCCGTTTTCCCACCTTCCATTCGAGGTAATTCAAGCCCCGTGTATGCACCTTCACGTTGGTAAAGCGCCTGCTCACCACCGCCAGGGCGGGGCCGGTGTACATGAAGGTGTACGGCTGTTCATCGTGGAGTATCCGGTGGAACCGGTGGTACATCCTGTTACGCCTGCCTTCATCGAATTCCACGCGCGCCTTTTCTATGATCAGGTCCGCTTCCCTGTTGCTGAACCCGATATAGTTGGACCCGCCCTTTATCTGGGAAGAGTGCCAGATCTGGTACGGATCGTCCTGGAAATCGGGATCGGACCAGCCGAGGGAAGTGGCGTCGAAATTCCTGCTCTGGATCTTGTCGAGATACACGGCCCATTCGTACCGGTTGATGTCCATGTCGATACCGGCCCTGGCGAAGTCTTCCTTCAGGATGCTCACCAGGCGCTCCGTGAACTTGCTCCCCGACGATATGGTGAAGGTGAAGGAGAACTTCTTCCCGTCCCTGTCGAGGATGCCGTCGCCGTCATGGTCGATCCAGCCGGCCTCTTTCAGCAGAGCCTTGGCCCGCTCAGGATCGTAGGGCCACGGCCTGATGGCCGGGTCATTGGCCTTCCCGAAAATGTAGAAGGGACCGGTGACGATCTCGCCCAGCCCGAAGAGGAGCTTGTCCAGTATCTCCTTCCGGTTTATGAGGTGCGTCATGGCCAGGCGGACCCTCCGGTCGCTGAAGAAGGGCCTCTGCGAGTTCCATCCGATATAGCTGAAGGTGGGCATAAAATATTTCAGCTTGTAGAAATTATCAGTAAACTTTTTCGAATTGGTCTGGCGCACCCACTCGATGTCGCGGACGCCCATGAGGTCGATCTCGCCCTTCTTGAGCATCTGCAGGGCGACGCTCCCTTCGGCTATGATCTTGTAAACCACCCTGCGGATCTCGGGCTTCGGGCCGCGGTAACGCTCGTTGCGGACGAGGATGATGTTCTTTCCGGTGTCCCACCGCTCGAACCTGAAAGGCCCGGTCCCGACTGGAAAGCGGTTGTTCTTATGGGTATTGAAATCAGCGCCGTTATCGAAAATATGCTTCGGCACGATGGGCATGCCGCCGCAGAAAATGAGGGCCAGGTAATAGGGCCTGGAGTATATGAACTCCACGGTATATGGATCGATCTTTTTACAGCTCTTGATGTCAATGTAATAGACCTTGAGCTGGGAGCTGGAGACCTTCGGGTCCATGATCCTGTTGTATGAATACACCACGTCGTCCGCCGTGAACGCGGCCCCGTCACTCCAGACAATCCCCTTTTTCAGGTAAAAGCGGAACTTCAGGTGATCCGGCGAGATTTGCCACCGCTCCGCCAGCATCGGCTTGACTTCCAGGGTGTCGTAATCGCGGTCAACCAGGGTCTCGTAAATCTTCAGATTGATGGCGTGGGCGTAGGAATCTGTGGCTGTGATCGGGTTCAGGGTGCCCGGCTCCGCCCCCATGTGGGCGGTAAGGGTATAGGGGTCCTTTTCCGGCGCGAGCCCGGAGCATCCGGCGAGGATCATCACGATGAAAATGTATTCAAGGGCCTGTAAGAGCCGTTTGGTTCTCAATAAGTTCACCAATTGTCTTAATTAATCGACAGGCTTAAGCGACAGGTGTTGCCTTTGCATCAGGCTGACATAGTATACAGGGGTGAATTGAGTGTCAAGAAGGATTGGGGATGATATGACCCACGAAGGCGAGGATGCGCATCCTCGCCTTCGTGGGTCATATCAAATCACAATAATTACTTATATTTAACCAGGAGGATGTTATCGCCTGTATACGGCCCGATTACCACAGAGCCATTGCCGAAGTCATAGGCAACGGTATTGGTCAACGATCCGCCCGCGTATATGGATCCATCCGGAGCGACAGACACGCCCCAGAAGAATGATTCATCGGTTCCCGCCGTCAGGTAGCTTGCCCATTGGGGTACGCCGGCGCTGCTATATTTTAACAGCAGGGGATTCATGCCCCCGCCATAGGTCCCCACGGCGGTGACCCCATTGCCGAAATCATAGGTGATGGTTCCCTGGATGCCTCCTCCCACGAACACGGTGCCATCCGGCGCCGCCGATACCCTGAGAAAACCAGTTATGCCGCTGCCGGATATAACTGTTTGGGCCCACTGGGTCACGCCGGCGCTGTCATACTTGACCAGTACCCCATTGGAGCTGCTGGCTCCGGCGGCGGTCCCGGTAGCCGTTATGCCGTAGTCGAAGTCATAGGTAGTGGTATTATTAATCATACCGGACGCATACACGGACCCGTCCGGCGCGATCGATATCCCATAAAATATTGATTCGTCGCTACCCGAGATGACGGACCGCGCCCACTGGGCTACGCCTGAGCTGCTGTATTTTAACACTACGATATTTCCGGTGGCGCAGGTCCCGGTTGCCGTTGCGCCGTTGCCGAAGTCATGGGTGCTGGTTCCGATAATGCCTCCCGCCGCGTACACTGACCCGTCCGGCCCCACTGACACGACATTGAACATCGAGCTGTCGGTCGCCGCGACCGTGGCGGCCCACTGGGCAAGGCCGGAGTTGTCGTATTTGACCAGTACGGCATAGGAGGAACCGGCTGCTGACCCCGTTACCGTTACGCCGTTGCCGAAATCATACATTTCATTACCGCTGATTTCTCCCGCAACATAAACCGAGCCGTCCGGGGCGGCCGCAACTCCCTGGAACATTGAAGCGCCGGCGGCGGCGGTCGTTACGGGCAGCGCCCATAGGGTCAGACCGGAGCTGTCATATTTAACAATTACGGCATTGGTGCCCCCCGGCGCCGTGGCCGTCACGCCGTTGCCGAAGTCGAAGATTCCGGAATTGTCGATTTCCCCCACGGCATAGACCGATCCGTCGGACGCGACCGCCACTCCCCTGAAATATGAATCATCACCACCGTTAAGCACCGTTACCGCCCACTGGGCCAGGCCGGTGTCATCATATTTGACCAGCAGGCAATTCCGTGAGGCAAAATTGGCGGTTGCCGTTGAGCCGTTACCGAAGTCAAAGACGCCGGTTCCCATGATAATGCCTGCAGCGTAAACAGAACCGTCCGATACGGCCGCAATATTGTAAATATATGAAGCATCGGTTGCCGATACAACCGTCCGGGCCCACTGGGCCGCGGCTGAGCCTGTCACCGTGACCACGCAGGTGGCCGTATAGCCGCCGTCGACAGTCCGCGCCGTTATGACCGCAGCGCCGGCGGCAACGGCCGTCACCAGCCCGCCCGGGCCCACCGTGGCAACGGCCTGGTTGGATGATGTCCATGTTATATTCTGGTTCGTGGCGTTGGAAGGCGAGAGCGCCACCGTGAGCTGTTCAAAGGATCCGGTCCCGAGGGTCAATGAAGATTTGTTCAGGGTAACCCCCGCCGCCGCCACCGCCACAGTGGCTACCGTCACCGTGAATGACGCGCTATAGACGCCGTCGTTGCTTGTTACCGTAATGACAGCGCTCCCGGCCGCCACGGCGCTGACCAGGCCGCCCGGCCCAACAGTGACAATCCAGGGATTGGATGAAGCCCATGTCACATTCTGGTTCGTGGCGGCTAAGGGGAGTATCGTTGCCATCAGCTGTTCCGCCGAGCCGGCCAGGATGGTGGTGCTCTTTTTGTTGGTCACGATGCTTGCCACGGGGACAGCCACGGACGATACCGTAACACTACAGGAGGCGGTGAAGCCCCTGTCGGCGCTGGTTGCGGTTACCGTTGCGCTCCCCGCCGCTACGCCGTTGAGAAGGCCGCCCGTTGTCACTGCCACCACCGCCGCGTCGGAGCTTGTCCAGGTCACAGCCTGGTTCGTGGCGGTCAGGGGCAGTATCAGCGCCGTCAGCTGTTCGGTGCCGGAAACCAGCACCGTGGTCCTTTCTTTATTGAGGGTGATGCCGGTAACCGATATCCTGGGCCTGGTAAGCCACAGGTATTCCAATAAATTGGTATAGTCGATGGAAACCTTTGTGCAGGCATTCACAAAGGGCATGGTTGCAATTATAATGAGGAGAGCCACGATCTTTTTTAATATAGCGGCTTTCCCGGAGGAGATTTTTGACAATGCACTATTCATATGTATATTATACGGATAAACCGGTATCATTGTCAATAATTTATAAATGAGCCCCGCTTAGCCCCGGGTTTAAACCCGGGGCTAACCGGGGCTAAGCGGGGCTAACCGGGGCTAAACGAGGGGGGTCAATTCGGATTCGCCAGCACCACCAGGGCGTCCACCACGACCGGCTTGCTGCCCGATATGATGAGGGGGTTGATGTCGATCTCGGCGATCTCGCTGTTCTTGTAGCCGATGTCGCCGATGCCCACCAGGGCCCTGACCAGCTGCTTTTTGTCCACCGCGGGACTGCCGCGAAACTCGTCCAGGAGCTTTTTCATCCGTATCTCCTCGATCATCTCCTCCGCGTCCATCTCGGTCAGGGGGGTGACCCGGAAGCTCACATCCTTGATGACCTCGGTGAAGATGCCGCCGATGCCGAACATGACGCAGGGGCCGAACTGCGGGTCGCGGCTCAGGCCGATGACGAACTCGCGATCGCCCTTGATCATCTCCTGGACCAGGACGCCGTCGAGGTCGACACCCTTGCCGGTGATCTCGTCATAGGCCTTTTTGACCTCATCGGCGTTGGCGAGCTTGAGCTTCACCAGGCCCATCTCCGTCTTGTGGGCGGCCTTGTCGGAGCAGCCTTTCAGCACCACTGGATAGCCGATCTCCCCGGCGAATTTCACCGCCTCATCCTTCGACGTGGCCAGCTTCTCCCTGGTGACCGGGATACCGACGGACTGGATGACCTGCTTCGAGTCATATTCCGACAGGGTCTTCTGGCCCCGATCAAGCGCTTTCTTTATGATCTGCTCCATAGGGTTTCTCCTTTTTTAATGAATATCTGTATTGCTCATGGGACACGACCAGCGCCCGCACCGCCTCCTCCACGCTGTCGAACAGGGGAAGCTTGTGATCGCGCCGCACGGAAATGATGCGGCCCACGGAATTCGGCGTGTATATCGCCGCGGGCTTATCATACTGTCTGCACATTTTCATAAGCTCTTTCATCACGTCAATGATAAATTCCCGCCAGATGCTGGACATCAGGAGCATCCCGTCCACCTCCGGAGCGGAAAGCAGTATTTCGAATATATCGAGGTAGATCTGCGGCGGCGCCGGCCCGATGTCGACGGGATTGTTCACGTTGAAGACCCCCTTCAGCGAGCGCAGGCGCTCCCGCGTTTCCGGCGCCAGGCGGGGCATCTTCAGGCCCGCCTCCACCATCAGGTCGGCCGACATGCTGCCGAAGGCCCCGGTATTGGTGAAGGCGGCGATGCGGTTCCCGCGCAGGAGGGGCATCTCGGTCAGCATCTTGGGCATGGAGTGAATCTCGCTTATCGATTTGAGCCTTATGATCCCCGCCTGCCGGCAGGCGCTCTCGAATACGGCGTCGTTATTGGCCATGCCCGCGGTGTGAGACATGGCCGCGGCGGTGCCCTCCTCGGTCCGTCCCGTCTTGTATATCATGATCGGCTTGGAGACCCTCCGGGCCACGCTCATCAGCTTTTCGCCGCTCATGATGCTCTCAAGGTACATGGCGATGACCTTCGTGCTGTCGTGGTTGAAATACTCGACCAGGTCAGCCTCGTCGACGTCCGTCTTGTTGCCGATGCAGACCATCTTGTTGATCCCCTCCAGGTCATCCATCAGCGACTCGATGACCACAACGGCAACACCGCCGCTCTGGATGATATATGAAACGCCGCCGGGCTTTTTGAACACATCAATCAATTCCTTGTAGGCGCCGTAAAAACAGCAAAAGTACGATTGACTATTGAGCACTCCCAGGCAGTTGGGCCCAATGACACGGATGCCGTACTTTTTAATCGCCTCATCGATTTCCCGCTGCAGCCTCCGTCCCTCCTCTCCCTGCTCATTGAATCCGGCGCTTTCAATAACAATGTTGAGGATTCCCTTTTCACCGCAATCACGGATGAACTGCGGAACCACGCCTGCCGGGGTGATGATGACCGCCAGGTCGACCTGGCCGGGAATTTCGGCAACGGAGGAATAGCCAGCGCAGCCGTGAACATCCTCCCCCTTTCGGTTGACGGCATACACAATCCCTTTATAGGGTATATAACTGCTGAGGCACGCGCAGATGGTAGAGCCCAGATTGAACGGAGAATTGGATGCCCCGATGACAACTACAGAGGCAGGATCAAAAAACTTATCGAGGGCTGAATCTTTCATTTTAACATTCATCGCCGACCGCCAGAATATTTAATAGTAAACAATGTTTACCATAACAAACAACGTTTATATGTGTCAAGTATATTTACAAAAAAAATGCGGCTGTATAAAAAAACATACATATTAATTGTAAATCAGTATGTTGCTATCATTGGGTGCCAGAGTAAATTGAAATAGAGAATAGCCGGGGGGTCAGAGCATACAAAAAAGACAAGCGAGATATGATATGCCCACAGGCATTATCATATAAAATTTACATAATTTTAAAATTGAACACTTTTCAACAAGAAGAAATTCCAATAAATAGGCGTGCAAGATTTTCAGCGACAAGTTTCCTATGCTTCAAGATCTCTTCGTCGCTCTTCGCTGGATGGTTGCGGAACGTGGCCACGATCCCGGTCAACGCGGCGAACATGGTATGGGAATGGAGGCGGATATCGCCCTTGACGTTCATTTTCCTGAAAATGATATCGAAGTTATCCAGCATCTGCCGCTCCATGACGTTGAGCTTATCGAAGAGGTCCCTGTCGACCGAACCCTCCATGAAAAAATTCATCAGCATCCTGAAATACTGGTCATGGAGGGTGAAGTACTCTATGAAGACCCGGGAGACTTCCTCGATGGAGCCGTCGGGGGACTCTTCGATCGTGCTGTAGAGCCCCTGGAAAACCACCTGCACGCCGCGGTAAAAGGTCTCGGCAAAGAGGGACTGCTGGTCCGGGAAATGGCGGTAGATCAGGGCGGGCGATATGCCGGCCCGCCTGGCGATATCCCGCATGGTGACCTTGTTGAAGGGCTTGGTGGCGAATTCAGTCTCGGCCGCGTCAACGATGATCTTCCGCCGGGCGTCCTTTTCTTTTTCTTTCAGTTCCGATAATGTTTTATTCTTTTTCATGTTCATAGCGCGGTGCATTCGACACGTGAGGGATATTATGCGGTGATTATCCAGATGTCAAGAATTATCGGGGACGGCCTTTTCATGGGATGAAAAAACGTCATTGGGCCAGGACTCTCGCCAGCTCCTGCTCGATATCATCCAGTCCGAAGGGCTTGACCAGGACGCCGGAAAAACCGTGTTTGTCGTAATCGACCATGACCGGGTCGTCGGCGTACCCGCTGGTAACGACCGCCTTGATCACCGGGTCGATCGCCTTCAGGTCAGCTATGACCCTGTCGGCGCCGGCGCCTCCGGGGATGATCAGGTCCAGTATGACGGCACTGAAGGGATTCCCCGCCTGTACGGCTTCCCTGAAAAGCCTCACCGCCTCCGATCCGTTCGCCGCGGTGACGACTTCGTAACCCAGGTGCCGCAGCGCCTTGAGTCCCAGGTCAAGGATGATCATCTCGTCGTCCATCAGCAGTATCCTGCCGCTGGCGGACACCTTCTTCGGCTCCTCGCTGAAGGGCTCCCCTTCCCTCCGCAGCGATGCGGGAAGGTATATCGCGAAGACGGTCCCGACTCCCCTGTGCGATGCGACGGTTATCACGCCCTCGTGCTTCTTGACGATGGTGTATGATATGGCCAGCCCGAGGCCGGTGCCGGTCTCCTTCGTGGAAAAATAGGGGTCGAATATTCTCGGGAGGACGTCGTCCGGTATGCCCTGGCCCTGGTCTTCGATGGAGATCCTGATATAGTTCCCCTTTTTCAGGGGCACCATGGCATTATCGCCTATGACGGCGTTTTCCGCCCCAATCCGGATCATGCCCCCCTCCGGCATCGACTGCCGGGCGTTCAGGATGATGTTGTTCACCACCTGCCCGATCTGGCCCCGGTCGATGACGGCGTCCCAGAGGAGGTCATCGACGTCAAAGACGATTCGCACCTGCGAGCCCCGCAGCACGAAATAGGCCGTATCGACCAGAAGATTCCGGATGGAGGTGTTCTTCCTCACCGGCGAGCCGCCCTTCGAGAACGCCATGAGCTGCTGCGTCAGGTTCTTCGCCATGGCCGAGGCGTTTTCGGCGTCGGTGAGGATGGTATAGTTGGGATCGTCCCTGGGGAGGGTTATCTTCGCCAGGGATATATTGCCGATGATGGCCGTCAGTAGGTTGTTATAGTCATGGGCTATCCCGGCCGCGAGGATCCCCAGGGACTCGATCTTGCTTTCCCTGAGCATCTCCTCTTCGGTCATCTTCCTCCTGGTTATATCATGGGCGATCCCCCTGAAGCCGATGACCGCCCCGTCGTTGTCCTTCATCGGATTGCACCGCAGCTCGACCCAGATGCAGGAGCCGTCCTTCTTCACCATCCTGAACTCGCTGCCTGCGCATATCATACCGACGAGCGCCCGCGGATCCACCGGACCGTCGCCCCCGGCGTTCAGGAGCAGCGAGAGGAAGCCGCTCATATCGTCGCCGTGGATGAATTCCAGCAGGCTGCACCCGATGACATCGCGGTGGTCATGGCCGGCTATCTTCTGGATCGCCTGGTTAACGAAAAGGATGACCCCCTCCGGGTCGATATTCAGCACGATATCGTCGATGCTGTTGACCAGGGTCCGGTATTTTCTTTCCGAATCGATGATGATGGCGTCCTGCCTGTTCCGGTTCTCTATCTCGACCCTGAGGAGCTCGTTGGCCCGCTCCAGCTGGGCCGTCCGTTCGGCGACACGCTCCTCCAGCTCCGAGTGGGCGCTCCTCAACTTCTCTTCGGTCTCGACCCGCATGGTCACGTCATGGGTGATTATCGTGAGGTACATCGCCCTGCCGAGGTCGTCGAAGACCGTCCTCCCCTTGGTTTCGAAGGTCAGCGGAGAGCCGTCGCGATGGATGATTTCGCACTGCACGCAGAAGAGAGGCTCCTCCGGCCTGGTTTTCCGGAAGGCGCTGACCACGGCCTTGTAGTCTTCACCGGGAAGATAGTCTATTATGTTCTCTCCCGCCAGCTCCTGCGGCACGTACCCGAGGATCCGGCGAAGGGACGGGCTCGAGAACATGACGGTGCCGTCGGTGGCGACGACAAAGAATATGTCATTGGAAAGCTCGACGAGGGAGTGGTAATAATCGATGCAGCGGGCCAGGGTCTCCTCGGACTTCTTGACGTTCATCACATCTCTGATGATCCCCAGGGTACCGGTAAACTCCCGGTCTATCCCGCCCGCGTTCACGGCATAGGAACCGACTGCGATGACCCGGCAGGAAGCCGTGATATCGGCACACCTGTCGCTGACCACGTTAAAATTTTTCGGGATAAGACGCACCTGGAGGTCCCTGGTGATGCGCTTTCCTGTCCTCCGTTCGTCGAAAAGTTTCGGCTGATTTTCCTCAGGGGGAGTCTTTCCGGCCGACAGCCTGAGGACTTCGTCGCGCCGCACCCCGCCGATATCCTCCGGATGGATCAGCTGGCTGAAATGCTTGCTGATAAGGTCAGAAGGCTCGTACCCGAGGTTGCGCACCGAATTATTCACATAGGTAAAGCACCCGTTATCATCCAGCTTGTAGATGATGTCGGGAAGCATGTGCACTATTTTTTCACTGTTCTGAATCATCAGAAAAACCTTGCCCGTTGCCGCATAACATACGGGGACCACGGACCGCGAATTGAGACAGCATTAAAGCGTCGCCGACGGACACCTGTTCCCACGCATTCCACGGGCCGGCACAAAGACATACTGCAATCATGGTGGTTCGATTAAAGATTAAGATTAACTGTGGTAATAATACAGTCAGACCATAATACCGGTCAAGTAATAATTATTCCGGACAGGGCATTAGGGCCATTATATCTTTTTGACCGAAAAGGCCCTCCCCTGACCCCGCTACTCGTCCTTGAACATGTCCAGCTGAAGGTCGTCGGATTTCGACTTCTTCCCCGGCTCCCGCTTTCCCTTCTTTATAAGCTTTTCCTCGAGACGGTCCAGGAAGGGGCTCCGCTCCTGCTTAAGGATCCTCCCCTTGACAGCGCGCTTTTTCGCGTATGTGAGATAGAGGTTTTTCACGGTCCTGGTCACCCCCACGTAAAAAAGCCGCTCCTCCTCGGCCAGCTCATTGTCGTCTTTATCCCCGAAGAGCTCGAAGGGTATGATCCTCTTTTCGCAGGCGGGAATGAAGACCGTGTCGAATTCCAGGCCCTTGGAGGCGTGAATGGTCATGAGGGACACCGCCTCGGCGCGGTCGTCCCTGTCGTCGGCGCCCTGGCGCAGGGAGCAGGCCCTGAAGAAATCATGGTAGGAGCCGCCGTAGGGCTCGGCGAAGGATACCATGCGGCGGACGGCGTCCTCCGGCGCGTCGTTGAAGACCATCAGGAACTTGAGCACGTCGGCGACGCGGTCGCCCTTTTTTATCATCCCCCAGATGTCGCTGGTCACCGCCAGGGACACCGCGGGGTCAGAGCCGGAATAGAATATCTTTTTCAGGGACCGCACCGCCTGCCGGTAGGGCTCGCGGCGCACCAGGGATTCGCTCCCCGCCACCTGGTACGGCACCGCGTGGTTATTGAAGGCCTCGATGATGGCGTCGAAGAGGAACGAGGAGCGGCACAGGACCGCGAAATCGCCGAGACTCACCCCGTCATCATCCGCATCACCCTCGGCAATGCCGCTGTCCATGGAAAAGCTCCGGAGGCCTCCCATGGCCTTCTCGATGGTCGCGGCGATCCAGTCAGCCTCGGAGAGGTCGGTGTTCATCTCCTGGATCTGCACCTTCATGTCGATGTCGCGGCCCGCGACGGCGCTCTCCCTGCCCAGGACCTGGGAGGCGGCGCGCATGACCGGGTCCGGACAGCGGAAGCTCCGGTCAAGGCGGATCAAACGCGTGGCAGGATATTCCTCGATCATGCGGGCGAGGAACCGCGCATCGGAGCCGCGGAACCCGTAGATCGCCTGGTCCGGGTCGCCGATCATGAAGAGATTGGGACTCCCCTCCCCGGCGAGGATTTTCAGCAATTCGTACTGTGCGGCGTTGATGTCCTGGAACTCGTCCACAAGTATCCACCGGCAGCGGCGGCGGTATTCGGCGAGGATATCCGGATTCTGCTTCAGGAGCGCCGCCGGCAGGGCGATGAGGTCGGCCAGGTCCACGGCGTTGAGGCGCTTCAGCTCCTCGTCGTACTTACCCATGGCCTTGGCGGTCTCGGCATCGGCTTCACCGCCCTGCTTGGCGGCTTCGATGGCGCGGACCATCCGGCTCAACTTCTTTTCATCCTTGATGATGCCCGCCATGATCTCCGGGATGTCATCCTCGTCGACTATGACGAAATCCTCCCTCCTGCCGACGGCGGCGCACTGCTCCCTGAGGATGCCGAGGCCGAAGGCATGGAAAGTGGATATGGCGAGTTTGTCGGCTTCCATGATCGCCTCGACCCTCTCCCGCATCTCCCGGGCGGCGCGGTTCGAGAAGGTGACGGCGAGGATCTCCTCCGGCGGCACCTCCAGGTTCTTCACCAGGTGAAGGATCCTTCTTGTAAGGATGGCGGTCTTGCCGGTGCCGGGGCCCGCAATGACCATGCAGGGGCCCTCGCCATGCTCGATGCCGGCGCGCTGGTCATCGGTGAGGCCCTTCGTCAGGGCCTGGCCGGCCGCTCCCTCGGGCAGGTCGAAGAGGACGCGGGGCCCGCTCTGCTGAAGGCCCAGCTTCTCATGAAGCTCCTTGAACTCGGCGATATTGAATGTGACAGAGGACGACGATTCAGCGGAGGCCGGAGCGGCCGCGCCGCCGAAGAGGCCTCCGCCGGTGAAGGACCGCGCCTCCCCTTCCTTGAAGACCTTAACGCGGCCGAATTCTCCGTCATAGCCTTCTTCTATGATGACATTGCCGCTTCTGAGGCGTCTTATCCCCTCGGCCAGGACCTCCCCGCCGGCCTCCTGCAACTCGGCCGGGGACGCGTCAAGGAGAATGTAAAATTCCGATCCCAGGGCGTTGATCAGGCGGTGGTATTCCTTTGTCACCTTTCCCGACTTTGCGCTCTTCTGGCCCAGGAGCTCCGCCAGGAGGTCCGGGAGCTGGGTAATCGAGTTGAAGGTGGCCTTCGCGAGGCCGCCGGGCTCCTGCCGGTCGGCCAGCTCAGCCACGCGGTACATGACGCCCCGGGTCACCGGTTTCCCGCACACCGGGCATATCCCCCGGTGCCGCATCGTCTCAAGGGGGTCCCAGCGGATGCCGCATTTCCGGTGCCCGTCGTAGTGGTACTTCCCTTCCTGGGGGAAAAACTCTATGGTGCCGTTGAAGCCTTCGCCGTCCCGGAGCGCATTGAAGATGGCGCCATAGGAGAGCTCCGTGTCGAATATGTTGGCCTCCCTGCCGAGCTTCTCCGGAGAATGGGCGTCGGAGTTGGACACCAGGGTGAAACAGTCGAGGAAGCCGCAGGCCCGGTTCATGGGGGGATCGCTGGACAGGCCCGTTTCCAGGGCGAAGATGTGCTTCGTCAGGTCGTCATAGCACTCATCGATGCTGTCGAATCCAGACTTCGACCCGAGCACGGAAAACCAGGGGGTCTATATATGGCAGGGTATGAGGAACGACTGCTCCGACGACTCCAGCACCATTTCCAGGATGATCTTGGAATCGATGCCGAGGATAGGCCTTCCGTCGGACCTGATGTTCCCCATGCGGTCGAGCCTGGACTGGACCTTTTCGGCCGCGGCGATATCGGGAAACACGCAGAGGTTGTGCACCTTGCGGACCTTGCCGTTCTTCTTGTAGATGCTGCTGATCTCGCCGGTGAGGACGAAATACACGTCCCGGGGCATGTTTGTTCCCGTGAGGTAGCGCGACTCTTCAAGGCGGTACCGGCTTTTAAGCCGGTAGAGGCCGTTTCCGGCGGGCTCCATCTTTTCCCTGATCTCGTCGAGCCATCCGGGATGGATGCAGTCGCCGGTGCCCACCACGTCGATCCCCTTGAGGCGCGCCCAGTGCTCCAGGTGCTCCGGCACAAGGTTCCCGCTCGTGGCCACGGAAAAGTGGGAGTGTATGTGAAAATCGGCGATGAATTTCAAGGACATATCTCCGATCAGATTATTATCCGACATTGTAAACCTGTAGACATCAATCATGAATCAGTAAAGTAAAAATTATCTTTATTATCCAAAAAGGGCTACATTACTATTCATGTCGGGGCTATCCCGACCTTGAGATACTTATTCTTGATTTTAAATAAAAAAAACCCGCTTGCGCGGGGTTGGAGGTAAACACTTTAAGTTAGTAGGATAACATGTGCTGTTAAATATTATCTGCTCCTGCATCCATAAAGCAAGTATTTCATTAATTTATAATATACTAATTAATAATATAATCGTCCACTTTTTTTTCAAAAAATTTCAAGACACCCGTCATCGCGGGCACAGCGAATCGATCTTGTAATTGATGGAGCAGCCAGTGGAAAGCCCTTAAGCCTGCTGCATAACCGTCGACGAATGCCCGATCACAGGATAAATCCTAACCGCCGTAACCCTGCAGCCTTCCCATGAGGCCTTTCACGCTCCACGCGGCATCGGGACAGAGCTCCTGGCAGCAGAGGCACTTGATGCACTTCGCCTGGTCTATGGAGGGATAATCGTCCATCCCCATGGCCCCGGTGGGGCACTCCTTTTTACAGATCCCGCATTTCCTGCATTTATCCCTGTCGAGGACAAGGCTGCTGCGGACCAGGCTGGCGAAAAAGCCGCTGTTCACGATGCGGCTGAGGCCGAACCTGCTCACGGTCACCGGGAGCTTGAATTTCAGGTTTCCCGGCATGGCCCCGAGCACTTCTATGGAAGCATCGTCGATGGGTCCATGTCCCAGAGAGGAGGCCTCCCGGATATGATGGACCAGCTCCGGGCTGATCCCCATGATGCGGCACATGACCGCGTCAAGGGCCACGGCGTTTTCCGACGCCAGGACCCTGCCCACGAACTTCGGCTTGCCGGCCGAAGGGCCGTTCCCCTCCATGGCCATGACCGCATCCATAACGGTCAGGTCCGGCGGGCGTATGGAAAAAATCTCGGCGAGGATCCTGCCGAAGTCCCCTGCCGCCGGAGCCGCGGCGTGGCTCTTCCCCTTGCCCGCCCCGGCCACTAGGCCGAACATGTTCTTCACCGCGCCGGTGACAATGGTGAGGGAATGGGTCTTCATCTTGGCCAGGCTGATGAGGATATCCGCCTCGACCATGTCCTTCGACACCACCAGGGAGTCCAGGTATCGGGAATCGAGCTTCACGAGCTTCGTTGCCTGGGCCACGTTCTTGTAGGCGCCCATGGATGCGTCGAATACGCCTGCATGGCGCGCCACCTTCTCGTTCAAACCGTAGCCGCCGACGCCGCAGTTGTCCCCGACGGTAACCCGCCCTCCCGCGTCTCGGACAAGGCGCACTATGGCTGAAACAAGAGACGGGTCCGTCGTCGCCTGGTTTTCCCGGGGAAACATCCCGAGAAGGTTTGGTTTGATGAAGACTTTTTTTCCCTTGATCTTCTTCAGCCAGGGGCCCATGCCGAGGAGGCTCATGAGGGATTCAACGGCGGCATCCATCGTTTCATATGTCGCCTCGGCGATGGCGACCCTGGTTTTCTTATGCTGTTCCTGCTTCTTCATGATTGGAACCTCCCCATGTCACGCAATGTATTTGAAGGTGGGGTCACGCGACCCCGCCTTCAAATACACAAAATATTTTTAATATTGACTCCTCAAATTTAATATTTTAATTATATACCCTGTCAATACATTAACATGAGGAAAAGGAGATCCCATGAGATCAAAACGATACGCCCTTTTTGTACTGATTGCCGGTATCGCCACCTTCGCGTCTCTGATCCTGATGATCGCCCTGAGCGGGGGCGAGATAGCCAGGCCGGCCGAATATCCCAACAAGGTAGGCTTCTCCCAGGCCATATTCTTCTTCGAGATGGCGCGGAGCCCGGAAGAGATCAAGTCCGCGCTGGGAGAGCCGAGCACCGAAACGGGAATTCGCCTGCGCCATGCCATGGACATGACGAACAGGCTGGATTATATCTTTCTTGTATGCTATCCCCTCCTTCTTATCGCCCTTATCCTTTTTCTCAGGAGCCGCCTGGATGATACGGGGCAAAAGCCGCCCCTCGTGACGACGCTCACGGCCGCGGGGATATGCCTGTCCATCATCGTCATCTTCGCTGACGCCTACGAGAACCAGCAACTCCTGAAACTTACGGCCTATGCCGATCTTTCAAGGATCGATCCCGCAGTTATAACAAAACTCATCGTTTCAACGAACATAAAGAGCGGCGCCATAACAGCGGCAGGGCTCATCATCATCTACTTCTATGTTCTGATTTTCAAGAAATCACCGGGAATCCTCATCCCCCTCCTATATGCCGTATCCGCTGTTCTGGGTATAACGGCCCTAACGGCGTCTTCCCGGCGTGCCCTGATAGAGACGGCCGCCTCCTTAAACATGATCGGTTGGCTGGTATCGACTATCCATGGAGGTTATGTTTTTTGGCGTTCCCGGTAGGCGCGTTGTGCAGGGGCACGCCGTGCCCCTGCACAACGCACAATATTTATTAAAAATATCTTTACAAATTCGGCCATTAATTTAAATGCTCATTTTTAATAATGAACAACGACCGGCACGGGACGCATTACTTAGATGACCGCGCCACCGGGGGTATCGCCATGAAAAACGCATCCATCATCGGGGCCACCGGTTTCGGCGGTCTCGGCCTCATCGAGATCCTGCTCCGCCACCCTGAGATGAGGATCAAGCAGCTGGTGGCGCGCAAGGACGCCGGCAGGCCGGTGAGTGAGGTGTATCCGCACCTGAAGGGGTTCTGCGAAATGCCGGTGCAGATGCCGGAAGAGATCGTATACGACGGCGTCGACATCGCCTTCTTCTCGACCCCGGACCGCGCCGGCATGACCATGATAAACGATTTCTACAACCGGGGCATACGGGTCATCGACTTCAGCGGAGATTTCCGGTTCCACAGCGCGGAAGACTATGGCGTGTACGCCCGGAACAAGGGAATAGACGACAAGCACCTGGCGCCGGAGCGGCTGCCAGAAACCGTCTACGGCCTCCCCGAGAAGTACGCGGATAAAATAAAGACCGCCAGGATCGTCGGCAACAGCGGATGCTTCGCCATCTCCATGACACTGGGGCTGCTTCCCGCGGTGGAATCCGGCATTATCTCATCAGGAACCATCGTCTGCGACGGCAAGAGCGGCGTATCCGGGGCGGGGAAAAGCTCCGGAGAGGCGAACCTCTATCCCCAGCGCCACGAAAACGTCAACACCTACCGCGAGGGAAAGCACCAGCACCTGGTGGAGGTGGAAAATGTGCTGAACGCCCATTCAAAGGCCGGGATCAAGGTGCTCTTCGTCCCGCAGGTACTTCCGCTGAACCGGGGCATCCTGATGACAAGTTATTGCGACATCGCCGGAGGCCATGACACCGCCTCGGTACTGAAGCTGTACCGGGACTACTACAGGGACAAGCCCTTCGTCGTCATTACCGACAAATCCCCCAACACTGCGGACGTCAGGGGATCGAACCGCTGCCTCATCCGCCCTCTCGTGGACGGGCGGACGGGAAAGCTCCTGGTCGTGTCCGCCATCGACAACCTTGTCAAGGGACAGGCGGGCAACGCGATCCAGTGCGCAAACCTGATGCTCGGGTTCGATGAGACAACGGGCCTCGACGTGCCGGCCTTTTACCCCTGAGGCGCCCGGGGTGCCGGTCCCTTAAAACCGAAAAGACTTGACAGGAAAAAAAACATGTACTATGAGAAAATCCACCGGTGGGAGGGGGGGCTCGCACCTAACCATTTATTATGTCAATAAAGATAGAAAAAGGAATCATAGCATCTCCGGGAATACGCATAGGCAAGGCCTACGTGTACCACGGAGACACGATCATCATCCAGAAATACACAATCCGGGAGGAAGACGTCACCTTCGAGATATCCCGGCTTGAAAGCGCCATCGAGAAAACGAAGACCGAGCTGAAGGCCATCCAGGAACAGATCGCCAAGAGCCTTTCCCGGGACATGGGAGACATCTTCACCAGCCACATCATGGTGCTGGAGGACCCCCAGCTCGAGGAGAAATACCGGAAGACTATCATCGAACAGCGCCGCAACGCCGAATGGGCCATCAACGACATCTCCCTGGAGCTGATCAACAGCCTCTCCACGATAAAGGACGACTACCTGCGCGAGCGGATCATCGACATATCCGATATCAACAAGCGCATCATCTCGAACCTCCAGAAGACCGAGACCTCGTCGCTCCAGGACATCACGGAAGAGGTCATCGTCTTCGCCCAGGACCTCACGCCGTCCGAGACGGCCCTGATGAACAAGGAACGGATCCTCGCCTTCGTAACGGACCGCGGCGGCCGCACCTCCCACACGGCGATCATGGCCCGGGCCCTGGAGATCCCGGCCATGGTAGGAACCATGAACGCCACCTCCATGGTCAAGAACGGCGACACAGTGATCCTCGACGCGGTCCATGGCCGCATCATCATCGAGCCGACGCCGGAAGAGATCGCCGAGTACCGCCAGGCCAAGGAGGAATTCGAGGAGCTTGAGCTGGAGCTGTCGAAGCTGACCAACCTTCCGTCCAAGACCACCGATTCCGTGGACGTCTTCATATACGGCAACATCGAGATACCGGAGGAGATGAAGATCATCAGGGACCACGGCGCCCAGGGCATCGGCCTGTTCCGCTCCGAGTTCCTCTTCATGGACCAGTCGCTCCCGGATGAGGAAAAGCAGTTCCAGGAGTACAAGCGCGTGGTCGAGTACTTCAGACCCCTGCCGGTGACGATCCGCACCATCGACGTGGGCGCGGACAAGGTCTACGCCTACACGAACCATTACAAGGAGCGGAACCCCTTCCTGGGGTGCCGGGCCATCCGCTTCAGCCTGGAGAACGAGGAGCTGTTCAGGATCCAGCTGCGCGCCATCCTCAGGGCGAGCGCCCATGGCACCCTGAAGCTCATGTTCCCGATGATAACGGCCATCGAGGAATTCAAGCGCGCCAAAAAGATCACCCTTGAAATCATGGAGGAGCTCCGGAAGGAGAAGATTCCTTTCGACGACAAGATAAAGATCGGGCTCATGATCGAAGTCCCTTCGGCGGTGGTTTACGCCGACGTCCTGGCGAAGTACGCCGACTTCTTCTCCGTGGGGACCAACGACCTGGTCCAGTACCTTCTCGCGGTGGACCGCATCAGCGAGAAGATCGCGTACCTGTACAATCCCCTCAACCTTTCGGTGCTGCGCTTCCTTAAGCGCATCGCGGACACGGCCAACGGCAACTCGATACAGCTTTCGATTTGCGGGGAGATGGCCGGCGAGCCCCAGTACACCATGGTTCTCCTGGGCCTCGGCTTCCGCCACTTTTCCATGAGCCCCGTATACATGCACCAGGTGAAGAAGATCATCCGCTCGGTCTCGATACGCGAATGCGAAGACATGGTCCGGACGCTCCTGTCCCTTGAGGATACGGAAGACATCGAAAACGTGGTCCGCAAGAAATTTAAGGAAAAATTCGATCATTCCCAATGAAGCTCTACCATGAACTGGCCGAACATTACTTCGCCATAGAAAAAAACCATCGCGATATACGGACCGACGTGCGGTTCATCACCGCCCTTCTTGAAAACAAAGAGTATCCCTCCCTCCTCGACCTTGGCTGCGGCACCGGCGAGCACCTGGGCATGCTCGTGAAAACGGGCATCCGCTGCACCGGGATCGACATCAGCGCCGACATGCTGGTCCAGGCGCGGGAGCGCTATCCGGCCGGCATCGAGTTTATCCGTTCCAGCATGTCCGATATCGAATACGAAAACGCTTTTGACATGGTCATCTCCCTTTTCGGGTCCTTCAACTACCTCATCCATGACGCCGAGGTCGAGTCGATGCTCCTGAAGATCCGCAACGCCCTTGTCCCCGGGGGTATCGTCATTTTCGAGATATGGAACTCCCCTCCCATCCTGAAGATACGGGAAAAGGAGATCGGCCCCGTATCGACGACCAGCCACGGGGACTCCATAATCAAGCGGGAGAGGGGATTCAAGCTCCGCGAGGACGCTTTCAAGACCGTTGTCGAGGTAAATTACCGGTACAGCGTCGACGGTCCCGGCGGGTTTAAGAATATCCGAGACCGCCACGTCATGAGGTGCTTCACCGCAGCCGAGATCAGGCATTTCATCGCAAAAGCCGGATTCACGGTCAGGAATATTTTCGCCAATTTCAATTCCGAGCCCTACGAGGAGAATTCGAACAGGATGGTGGTGCTGTTTGAGCGCAATTGAAGGCGAGGTTGCGCAATCTCGCCTTCAATTGCGCTCCGCGCACCCTCACCCGCCCCTCCGGGGCACCCTCTCCCATGAAGTCTGGAAAAAAGGAGAGGGTTTCTGCGGGAAATATTGTGTACACAGCCCCCTTCTCCTTTCTTCATTTCTTAATGCGAGAAGGGGCCGGGGGATGAGGGCATATACTATAATCATTTCGCCAAATAACTCTTGTTGATCCATCGCCCTTCATTTGCGGCGTCCCGTGTTTCGTAATAGAGCCGGTCATCGGCCTCCCTTTCCACGATCTTCGTTCTCCGGTTCACGTCCTGCGCGGCCACGGTACCGGCCTTTTCCGAATCAACGATGAATTGCTTGACGTCCGCTGCCGGCCTGGGCGTGTGTTTCGCCCCTGTTCCAGAGGCCGCGACAGCTTCGACGATGCTCGATTTCAGCAGCTTGGGCCAGAGCTTACCAAAGAGAACGCTTGAAGAAAAAACCTCCGCGCTGCTGATTTTTCCGTTTATCACGCAGGAATAGCCGACGACATCCTTCCTGTCCTTCATTATCTTTTCAAAGGCCTTTGCATATTCCTGCCGCGCTTCCCTGACCTTCCCGTTTTCGAGGGTAAGCTGGAGGCTCGATTCCGACCTGCCCTTCACCGGAGCGCCGAGGTTCTTCTCTAGGTTGTCCTGCATTTCCGCCACCTTTGACCAGACCTGGGACTGGGACTTGTCCTTTTTCACGCTCATCTTCAGGTCTTTGGAGGCGATCATCTCTCGTGACGAGCTGAAACTCTCGTCGTTTTCGCCGCCGCGTTTCTCCCACCGCCCGCTCTCGACGCAGAAAGACTGCACGGGCATCCGCTTGATCCCCGGCGGAACGATGTAATTGTACTGCATGACACGGTCCTGCTTGCCGCCCTTGACGATATCACCAGACATGATGAAGATATTCACGTTGGAGCTGTTGGTGACGGAAAGCTGGTTCACGTTCTCGGTCTCGTGGACCGTGATCTTCTTCCGCTCCATCGCCTCCTCCAGGGTGAGGTACTTGTCGGCGCCTGCGGTGCTTTTGCCGTGTACGAGATAGATGGACATGTTCTTGTGCGTATAAGGGCCCGACACCGTGCAATCATCGGCCGGCTCACCCCCGGCGCGGATGCCGATCGTTGCGATAAAGCATAATAACACTGCGCTTAAAAATACTTTCTTTTTCATGACGGTTACTCCTTCCCGGTTATGCAGGTGAGACAGGGATGTCATGAAAAAAGATCTCGTTTTTTGTTTGCCCCGGACCGGGGCAGGTTCATTTGAAAGGGAGTAGGTTTTTGACCCGGAGCGGGTCTGGCAAGATTACGAGGGAGAGAGGGCTCCTTGCCCTCTCTCCCTCGTGCTCCCACTCACCCCGGTCGCTCAGACGCCGCGACGGGCTTGGCGATTAACTCGGCTGCATTCGCTTCGCTCGGTGCAGCCTCAGACAACAATCGCCTATCGGTATCCGCCCTTCGGGCGGATGTTTTGAGTAGCTGGATATAGCGGTTATATGTAAGCGTGCAAACCCGCGGCCTCCTTGCCGCGGGTATTAATTCTTACATTTACTCATATTATAAACACCAAATTGTCCACACCAGAATAGATGTATTAAAAAAAACCAGTCGCCGCGCAGGAAGCGCGGCGGTGCGAGGATGCCACAGGATGTGGCTTCCGGAGCGAAAGCCAACAGATACTTCTTACATTCTTAAAAAGCAAAAAATAACAACATATTAACAAAAACAGATACACCAAAAGACCGCAAAAATCATCAACCATGAGCCCCCGCCGGCGTTGAGGCGGCGGGGGTGATGGTGAGCGCGAGAGGAAGAGGGGAAGTCACCCCTCTTCCTCTCGCACAAATCCCCGCCCGGGGAACCCGGGCATACCCTGCCCTGGCCCAGGGCACATGAATGCGAGATTGCAATGCGCGAGTATTTCTAAAAATAAAAATCGCCGCTTGTGGCGGCGATTTTTTAAATTTACTATTTTGATGTTATCTACATCTGCACCGTGGGCTCTGCTTCCGTGCCGGTTATCTCGACCTTCCAGTCGTCCATGGTCCCTTTCCAGCGGTCGTAGAGTATCCTGGTCTTTTTCTCGTCCTTGAAGAACTTCTCGGGGCTCTCCAGGGCCAGGAACAGGACCTCCTCCATGGTGCTCACGGGATGGAAGATCATCCGCTCCTTCACGTATTCCGGTATCTTTTCCAGGTCCTTCTCGTTTTCCTGGGGTATGATCACGTGCTTGATCTCGGCCCGGTGAGCGGCAAGGACCTTCTCCTTGAGGCCGCCGATGGGGAGCACCTTGCCCCGCAGGGTGATCTCGCCGGTCATGGCCACGTCGCGGTGGACCGGTATCCCCGACAGGAGCGAGGCCATGA
The DNA here is from genome assembly GCA_017999915.1 of Spirochaetota bacterium. Lineage (NCBI taxonomy): Bacteria > Pseudomonadati > Spirochaetota > Spirochaetota bacterium. The sequence goes on along the minus strand of JAGNKX010000022.1, from coordinate 27,211 downwards.
CCACCGCCATGGTGATGCCGGCGGAGGGGCCGTCCTTGGGGATAGCGCCCTCGGGCACGTGGAGGTGGATGTCCCTGTTGCGCATGTACTCGTCATTAACGTTGAAGAACTGCTGGTTCGCCTTGACGAAGGTGAAGGCGGCCTGGGCCGATTCCTGCATCACCTCTCCCAGCTTTCCGGTAAGGGTAAGCTTTCCTTTCCCCTTGATGAGGGAGGCTTCTATATTGAGGATGTCCCCGCCCACCTCGGTCCATGCCAGGCCGTTGGCAAGGCCTATCTCGCTCTGCACTTCCTTGACGCCGTACTTGAACTTGATGGGTCCCAGGAACTGGTGCAGGACCTCCTCGTTGACGACCCGCTTGTACTCGCTCCCGTGGAGCACCACCTCCCGGGCGACCTTGCGGCACACCTTGGCGATGACCCGCTCGAGGCTCCGGACGCCGGCCTCCCGGGTATAATGCCGAATGGTGTAGAGCATGGCGTCCTCGGAGTATTCTATGTTCTCCCTCTGGAGGCCGTTCTCCTCGATCTGCTTGGCGAGGAGGAAATTGATCGCTATGTTGAGCTTCTCCGGCTCGGTGTAGCTGGTTATCTCGATGATCTCCATCCGGTCAAGGAGCGGCGCCGGTATCTTGTGCTGCACGTTGGCCGTGGTTATGAACATGACCTGGCTCAGGTCGTAGTTGACTTCCATATAATGGTCGACGAAGGCGTTGTTCTGCTCCGGATCAAGGACCTCGAGAAGCGCCGATGACGGGTCGCCGCGGAAATCCATCGACATCTTGTCCACCTCGTCCAGGAGAATGAGGGGATTGACCGTGCCGGCCTTCTTCATGAGCTGGACGATCCTGCCGGGAAGCGCCCCCACATAGGTGCGCCGGTGGCCCCGTATCTCGGCCTCGTCGCGCACGCCGCCCAGGGACATCCGCACGAAATTCCTGCCCAGGGCCCGCGCCACGGACTTGCCCAGCGACGTCTTGCCGACGCCCGGAGGGCCCACGAAGCAGAGGATGGGTCCCTTCAGCTTTTTCGAGAGCTGGCGGACAGCTATGTATTCGATGATGCGCTCCTTCACGTCCTCCAGGCCGTAATGGTCCTCGTTGAGGATCTGCATGGCCAGCTCGATGTCGCGGTTGTCCTTGGTCTTCTTATGCCAGGGAACGTCGCGCAGCCATTCTATGTAATTGCGCACCACCGCGGACTCGGCCGACATGGGAGGCATCTTCTCGAGGCGCTTGACCTCCTGGAGGGCCTTGGTCCGCGCCTCGTCGCTCATCTTAGTCTCTTCGATCGATTTCTTAAGCTCCTCGATCTCGTCGACCTCGCCGTCCCCCTGGCCGAGCTCCTTCTTGATGACCTTCATCTGCTCGTTCAGGTAGTACTCCTTCTGGGTCTTCTCCATCTGCTTGCGGACCTGGCCCTGTATCTTCTTCTCGATGTACATGACCTCGATCTCGCCGTTGATGAACTCGATCAGCTTCTGGATCCGGTCCGCCGGATTGCCGATGTCGAGGATCGACTGCTTGTAGGCTATCTTCATTTCCACGTGGGAGGCTATCACGTCGGAGAGGTGCGACAGGTCGTCGATGCTCTCAGCGGAGGTAAAGGCCTCCTTCGGGACTTTCTTGTTGAGCTTGATGTATTTCTCAAAGGCTTCGAGGAGATTTTTCTTTATGGCCTGGGCATCAGACCCGCCTTCCACTTCCCGCTCGATGTCCCGGATGGACACCGCAATGGTTTCGTCGGCCGTTATAAAATCGGACAGGTAGACCCTGGCAATGCCTTCCACCAGCACCTTGATGGTGCCGTCAGGCAGCTTCAGGAGCTGCAGTATCTCGGCGATGGTGCCCACCTCGTAGAGATCATCCTTTCCGGGCACCGACACATGGGCGTCACGCTGGGTCGCGAGCACGATAAGCCGGTCGCTTTTCATGGCGTTATCGAGGGCCTTGACCGATTTTTCTCTCCCGACGAAGAGGGGGATGACCATGTGCGGGAATACTACTACGTCTCTGAGGGGCAACAGGGGGTAATTGGTTGTAAAGTCTATCGTTTTTCTCATGGTGACCTTTCATGGGTGCGCTGCGCCCCGTTTCCGGGGCGCAATGACACGTTATAATAAATTAGAATTCCGCTACTTCAAAGATACTGAAACAACAAGCTCGCTGCAACAGCATCACCCATTTTTCAGGCGGTTTTTTCCTCCTCGCGGTAGTTTAAATCCGGTCCCTTGGTTCCGGCGACCATTTCCCGCGTGATGACGATCTTGGCTATGTTGTTCATGGACGGAATGTCGAACATCAGATCGAGCATCAGCTTCTCGAGGACCGCCCTGAGGCCACGGGCGCCGGATTCCCGCGCCATGGACCGGATCGCGATCTCTTCTATGGCCCCTTCGGAGAACTCGAGGTCCACGTCCTCGAAGGAGAAAATCTTCTTGTATTGCTTGGTAAAGGCGTTCATCGGCTCCGTCAGTATCCTGATCAGGGCGCTCCGGGAAAGCTCGTCCAGGACCGCGATGACCGGGAGCCTGCCGACGAATTCCGGGATGAGGCCGTACTTGATGAGGTCCTCCGGTATCAGGTGCCGCAGCTGGTTCTCGCCGGCCTCCTCCTTCCGCGACTTGATGTCCGCTCCGAAGCCGAGGAGCTTGTTCCCGATCCTCCGCTCCACCATCTTGTCGAGGCCCACGAAGGCGCCGCCGCATATGAAGAGGATATTGGTCGTATTGATCGATATGAACTCCTGGTGCGGGTGCTTGCGCCCGCCCTGGGGCGGCACGTTGGCAACGGTGCCCTCGATGATCTTCAGGAGCGCCTGCTGCACCCCTTCCCCGGACACGTCGCGGGTGATGGAGGGATTGTCGGACTTCTTCGATATCTTGTCGATCTCGTCGATGTAGACGATGCCGATCTCGGCCTTCTTCACGTCGCCGTCGGCGTTCTGGATCAGCCTGAGGAGTATGTTCTCGACGTCCTCGCCGACGTAGCCCGCCTCCGTGAGGGAGGTGGCGTCCGCGATGGCGAAGGGCACCTGGAGGATGCGGGCCAGGGTCTGGGCCAGGAGGGTCTTCCCGGAGCCGGTGGGACCGGCCAGGAGGATGTTGCTCTTGTCCAGCTCGACGTCGTTCTTCTTCAAATTCTTGTTGGAATAGATCCGCTTGTAATGGTTGTACACGGCCACGGAAAGGATTTTTTTCGCCTCGTCCTGGTCAATGACATACTTGTCGAGGATCTCCTTGATCTCCTTCGGCTTCGGAAGATTGTGAAAATCCTCCTCGAAGGCCTTGGAGCGGTCCTCGGCGACGATCTCGTTGCACAGCTCGATGCACTCGTCGCAGATATACACATCCGGCCCGGCTACCAGCTTCTTCACGATGTCCTGGCTCTTGCCGCAAAAGGAACAATTGAGCCGAGATGATTCTTCTTTCTTTTTGGAAGACATAGGCTCTCCTTTCTATTTACTTGCTTCTTTCAATAACTTTGTCGATGAGACCGTATTCCATGGCTTCCTGGGGAGACATGAAGTAATCGCGGTCGACATCTTTCTCGACCTTTTCGACGGCCTGCCCGGTGTGCCTGGAATATATCTCGTTCAGCTTCTTCTTCACCTTGATAATCTCCTTGGCCTGGATCTCGATGTCCGACGCCTGGCCCTGGAAGCCGCCTGCCGGCTGGTGTATCATGATCCTGGAGTTGGGAAGCGCCGAGCGCTTGCCCTTGGCGCCCGCGGCCAGCAGGAGGGAGCCCATGGAGGCGGCCTGGCCGATGCAGATGGTGGCCACGTCCGGCTTGATGTACTGCATGGTATCGTATATCGCCAGACCGGAGGTCACTATGCCGCCGGGCGAATTGATATACAGGTATATGTCCTTGTCGGGATCTTCCGCTTCGAGGAAGAGCATCTGTGCTATGACAAGGCTCGAAATGTGATCATCGATGCCTTCGCCGAGAAAAATGATCCTGTCTTTCAGCAGACGGGAGTATATATCGTAGGAGCGTTCGCCGCGGCTCGTTTGTTCTATTACAAAAGGAACCAGACTCATATCCTTAATCACCTCTTTTTTTTCTCATCGCGGATTTACTTTTGCTTCCCCGCAATGGCTTATCAGAATATATACAATTAATGATTTAGAATCCACTAAATCGTTACAATTTTTGATTTAATTAATTATTAATAGTTTCGGCAGAACGATCGGATTCCACGTACCCATTTTTATAACTTCATACAATCAATTAATAAAGATATACTAAAATGAGACATATATCAAGCAATTAATCCCCTTCTCTTCTTTAAAATACCGTCCCTGGAGTCTGTTTGGATGATAATCAATGACCGGAACAGCCGCGTTGAGGGACTTCCCTTCAAACATTTTAAGGGTTCTCCCTCTGTCTTCTCTCAGGGACACACTTAGACGGAACAACAAGGTTGGCGCGCGGCCTTACCCGGGGAGAAAAACCTATCTCCTGGAGTGGGCCCGCGTGAATTCCTCGAAGGTTATGGCTTTCAGCTTCTTCACCTTGGCGTTGTCGTAGATGAATTCCATGGCGCTGTCCAGGAGAAGCTCGGTCTCTATGTTTTCCCGCGATTCGTTTTCAGTGATGATCTTCTCGATCTCCTCCACGGTCTTGTTGTTGCGCTTGGCGATGTTCTCCACCACCTCTTTATAGCGGTTCTCGTCGACCTTCATCTCCTCCATCTTGGCGATCTCGGAAAGGGCGAGGGTCGTTTTTATCGTCTGCGTGGCCTCGTCATGGAGCCTGTTCCTGAAGGCTTCCGCCTCGATCCCCATCAGGGAGGCGAACTCGTCCATGTTTTCAGAATAGTACCCGACGCTTTCGCAGGTCCTTCTGAAAAGGCGGCTCATCTCGCTCTCCACCATCGAGCCGGGGATGTCATATTTGGAGTCCTCGACGATCTGCTTGAGGATCTGGGCCTTGGCGTCTCCCTTCGTTTTTTCGGTAAGGTATTTCTCGAGGTATTCCCTGGTCTTCGCCCTGAATTGATCGACGGTCTCGTGGCCCATTTTCTTGGCGAATTCGTCATCCAGGGCCGGCAGCTCCATGGAGTCGATCTCGGCAACCTTGACGATGTATTTCACCTTCTGCCCGGCCAGCTCGGTCATATAGTAGTCTTTCGGGTACTTGACCTCTACCTCTTTCTCCTCGTCGGCCTTCATCCCGGCAATGTGCTTGTCCAGGGCGGAATCGTCCGTGCTCCTGCCGACCACGATCTGGTATTCCTTGAAATCGACGCCCTCACGCTCGGAGGGATCAACGTCGTCGACGCGCTTCACCTTTATTTTCACGAGGTCGCCGTTCTGGACCTGGGCGCCCTCTTCCTTTTTATCTATCTTCGCCATGCGCTCACGCATTGCGGTTATCTCGGCCTCGACGTCGGAATCGACGATCTCGCAGACCTGCTCATCGGCGGACAGTCCCTTGTACTTGCCGAGCTCCATCGTGGGAGGAACCTCGAAAACGGCTTTGAAGGAAAAGGGCTCTTCCCGCGCGATCTTTTCAAATTCGTACCGCGGATAGGCGATGGGAGTGTATTGCTTCTCCTGCACAGCTTCGAGGAACATCGATTTCAGGAGATTTTCCGCCACCTCCTGGTCGGCCTCTTTACGGAACCGCGCCTCCACCATGTTCAGGGGCGCTTTCCCCTTCCGGAAGCCGTCTATCTTCACATAGTTCTTGAATTTGTCAAAAACGGCCTTGTATTCCAACTCCACCTTTTCCACGGGAACGCTGATCTGCAGCTCCATGGTGGCGTTTTCAAGCTTTTTCTCCGTGATGTTCAGCATGAGGTTCCTCTTGTCGTATATATAATAGTAGTTCCTTGTTATCCGGTCACAGGCCGCACCCGACGGCGGATGGTATCAAATATTTAGTCACCGACTATTAGGTCAAACATTTTTTTACACAATGCCGGAAATGTTAATTATGAGGCATAAAAAAAGCCCCTGGTCCTCCAAAGGCTCTTTCACTGAGCGGGAAACGGGATTTGAACCCGCGACCTCAACCTTGGCAAGGTTGCACTCTACCACTGAGTTATTCCCGCATATACTGCCCGGCAATGAAGCCGATTCCGGGCGCATCCGATGGAATCCGCAAACCCGGAGCTTTTCATTCCGGAGTTCATAGGACGATCAGAGCCGCCTTTCGTCAAGAAATTTCTCTTCCTGATCGGTGGTTAAACCATCAATGATTAATTATTAGACTTGTTGCGAAACTGTGTCTCGCGCTCGCAGGAGAGCCCCTGCTGGGGGCTTTTAAGGGGCTTCGCCCCTTAACCCTGATTAAAAGATTCAGATTTGCAACAACTCTATTGTACATTATTTTTTTGTGAATGAATTAAGACATAAATCATTGTTTGTCGCGACATAATAATGAATGATAAAATCGCCCGTTTCAGTTCAAGGGCTCTGACCCCCTTCTCGCTGATATTGCCCGGGGTCAGTGCAAGGGCAGACGCAGGGAATGGCTCCATGGCCATCTTACGCAGGGATGGTTATATGGTAACAGGTCCCGATATTTCTCTCGATAGTTATCGAGGCATTGAGCTGTTTACCAAGGGCCTGTATCAACATCATGCCCAGGGTCTTTTTATTGTCCACAAGAGCACTATCCGGAATACCAGGACCGTTATCCTTAACTGTCAAGCGGTAATGATTCTCCATGGTAAGGAAAGATAATTCAATATTACACGGTTCAGGGCCCTTGCAGCCATGCTTGACCGCATTGGTGAGTATTTCATTGACAAGGAGCCCGCAGGGAACAGCCTTATTGAGCGATAATCGGACATCCCCTACGTCCATGGCGATATTGATGCTATCCGGTTCTTTTATATAAGATCTGACAATTTCATTCGCCAATCCGCGCAGGTATTCAAAAAAATCGATCGATGCCATGTTGCCGGACCGGTACATCCTTTCATGGATCTGCGCCATGGAATAAATCCGCTGCATACTGTCGGCAAGCACGGCGGATGCTTCGGCATCCTTAACACCGTTTGCCTGGAGGCCCAGCAGGCTGGTGATCAGCTGCATGTTGTTCTTGACCCGATGATGCACTTCCTGGAGCAGGACTGTCTTTTCTTCAAGTGAATCACGGAGCGCCGATTCGATCCGCTTGCGCTCGGTGATGTCATAGACCAGGGAAAGCATGTAATCGTTACCAGCCACCTTGATTATTTCCACGGACCAGAGCAGATCACGAATATCACCCGATTTAGTTACAGCCTGAATGGCCGCCTCCCTGACAGACCCATGGCGGCGCAAATCGTCCACAACCTTTTCCCGATCTCCCCAGTCGGTGAAGAGCTTCAGATCCTTGGTGGTGTACCCGATCATTTCCTCACGGGTATATCCGGTCAATTTAACCCATTGATCATTCACGTCTATGAAACAACCTGTCTTGATATCGGAAATCATCATCGACGCCGGACTGGAGCGGAAGGCCTTCAAAAAGCGCTCCTCGCTCTCGCGGAGCAGCTGCTCCGCCTTCTTGCGCTTGGTGATGTCATATATCATGGAGAGCAGGACCTTGCGCCCCCTTAAATCTATGACTTCCATCGACCAGAGGACGTCCAGCATCTCGCCTGATTTCGTGACGCTCCTGAGAGGCACTTCCCTGAGATATTCCTTGTTACGCAGCATGGCGACGATTCTTTCCCGCTCCGCCCAGTCGGGAAAGATCCCCAGTTCCCTGGATGTACGGCCAATCATCTCTTCACGGGAGTGTCCGATAATCCTGATCCATTTCTCATTTACATCGATAAAGAGGCCCGTATCGATATCCGTAATGGCCATGGCGGCCGGGCTGGAGCGGAAGGCCTTTGAAAAGCGCTCCTCGCTCTCGCGCAGTAAATTCTCCGACAGTTTACGCTCGGTAAGATCCCGCGCGATAATAACAAAGCACTTTTCGTTATTATAGATCGTCATGCTTATCGATAGCTGAACCAGCCTGGGAGAGCCCTTTTTCATCTTGAAATAACATTCCCGGCCATCAACGCGCCCTTTCGTTTCCAATTCCGCCGATATGCGAACCCTGTCTCCCGGATCCGTCCAGAAATGAAGGTCGGTCAGCGCGCTGCGGCCGACGGACTCATCACGGGTGTACCCTGTAAGCTCGGTGTATGCGTCATTGACCTGGAGCATCATTCCGTCAACGGCGCGGCTTATTGTCATGGCATTGGGGCTTGCATGAAACACCATGGAGAAGTTATCGCTTGATATGCGCAGGAGCCTGTTGGCCTCGTGAAGCTTGAAGGCCATTTCAATCGAGGCGATGAGGACGACGATGCCGGTGTTTTTTACGACATAGCCGTAGGAGGTGATTTTCTTGGTCCTTTCAACGGTCTCCCTGTCGGTATAAGAAGAAAGAAAGACAATGGGTATATCATGTGTTTTCAGGATCTCCCGCGCCGCCTCCGTGCCGTCCATGCCGTCCCCAAGCTCGATATCCATGAGAATCAGGTCGACGCCGTCCGGCCGCAATTTCACGGCCCGCAGGGCCTCCTCTCCGCTATGGGCCTGGATTACGCCGTAGCCTTCCCGCGTTATATTTTCGGCCATGGCCAGGGCGATGATTGAATCATCGTCGACAACAAGAATGGTTTTATCACTGAAATCAAGATTAGCCATAGTGCGGACCCCTTTTCTCCACGCGCATGAAACGCGCAATGTATCAACGCTGACAATGTTTGAATAGAGGGGAGGTGACGCTAACGATTCCTTTAAGGGAAGACGGTTATCGAAGGATATTTATAGATGAATACAGCTCGCAGATGATAAAAGCGGCGCTCCTCGATGCGGCGCTATGGGTGTTCCCATAAATTCATGAAACCTGGCACAGTCACGGCTAATTCTTATGAAATAATATCGTCCAGCCGGAAGGGATGCCTCAATCGCATGAATCGACATTTCAAGCACCTCTATACTCGTGTGACAACGGGTGCCATCTGCGATAACTGATTCGCCCCAATCCAACCCAAACATTGAAATTCTGTATTTTTAGTTACTCCGCTAAGAATGTACCGCTTTGTCAAGTAAGATTATCGGGCAAGGGTCGGTTTTTAAAAAGGCAGGCAAAGCAAAGGCCCCAGGTTTTCCGGGGCCTTTATACTGAGCGGGAAACGGGATTTGAACCCGCGACCTCAACCTTGGCAAGGTTGCACTCTACCACTGAGTTATTCCCGCGTATAATGCGAGCGAAGGGAATCGAACCCCCACGCCTTTCGGCACTAGATCCTAAGTCTAGCGTGTCTGCCAGTTCCACCACGCTCGCGCGGAATCTATGGCAACTATGGTTCGACCCCTTCCAATTACAAGCTTTTTTTTACTTGTGGCAGCCTGGACCGAGACAGGCCGGCTTCTTCTCAAGGGCCTTGACGTTCTGTCCCTTTTTCTTTTCAATCTTGTTGGCGGTGTGGCAATAACCGCAATTGACGTTTTTGCCGTCTTTTTTCTTTCCCGCGTGCTGCTTCTGTATGGCGGGGTTAGCCATAATATTGGAAACCGCGAATGCCATGGCCAGGGCCATCACCGCTGAGAAGATATGAAATTTTTTCATTAAAATCTCCTTGATGTAGTTATTGCGAATAATGTAATGTAAAATACGTGGAATGTCAAAATGCGTCAATAAAATTTTTATGATTTTTTTGCCATTATCTATAAAACGCCGGTCGGGCCCGCGGAGGGGGCTCTGACCCCCAACCTATCGCTGGGTGCTCTGACCCCCGGTCCTGCTTGAAAATGCTCTGACTCCAGCCCGATTGAGGTGCTCCCCGGAGGGGCTCTGACCCCCTGCTTCAATTTGCTCCCCCCAGGGGGCTCTGACCCCCCACTATAGGCCGAAGACGAAGTTCCCGCTGTTCCCCAGTTTCCGCATCTGCAGGTCATCCAGGGGAATGCCATACAGGGCGATACTCCTGGCATCGATGGCCCCGTCCTCCCCGTTTTCGTCGCCGAAGAAGCAGAGGATGGGGGCCGCGGCCTTTGCATTGTAGATCGAATAGCGTCCGTCCATGTCCACGTCTTTCACCTCATGGCTGAATGCGCCATCTATATAATAGCGCCTGCTTTTTTTGTCCGCATCGACCACGATGCCGAGGCGGTACCACCGCTTTGCCTCGATTTTCACACTGCCGTATCCGTTATTGCCGCTGCCGAGAAAGCCGTCCGGATTAATGAAACACTCGCCGTCGTTATTGCTGTAGGGGCTGGTGTTGTACAGGCAGTAGAAAGTGTTTTCCTTCGGCAGCCGTACGTCGAATACCAGGGTATAGCGGTTGCTCTCCTTCCCGTTTTTTCCGCTCGCTTTCAGCCCGGGCACGCAGTAGAGCCACCCGCCCACCGGCACCTGGATCTCCTTTTTCATAAACAGGCCCGTGATGCCGCCCGACTTTCCGGCCGGGGGCGAGTAGCGCAGGGGATAGCCGATGATGGGGCTGCCCGCGCTCTCCCTGCTTTCAAACATCCAGAGCCCGATGGGGTTTACGGTTTTTTTTGAAATGCCGAAATGCCTCTCGACGTCGGCTTTCCGGCTGTCGTCTTTGATGAGATACGGATCAGGTGGGATCGCGCTGTAGTCTACCTTCCACCCGATGTCTTCCATGATGGCCACATCGATCACGGTCATGAGGGACCGGTACCCCTGCACCGGGTCGCCGGTATGCATGGAGTGTCGGTCAATGGGCGGTGCCGGCAGGTACTTCTCGTTCCACCAGTCGCCCCGGATATGGTCGCCCCTATACTGCAGCGGCACTGGCTTACCGCCATTGGCTTTCATTGCCGCCGGGCCGCAGAACCGCTCGTCCCTCGCTCCGAAGTTTTTAATGAAGGGCGCCATCCGGCCATGTACGAATCCCAGTATATGGCCGAATTCGTGGGCCGCGGTGGTGATCATATCATAATTGCCGTTTACCGGCACGTCGTCTGCTGTTTCCGGCGTGGCGTCGAAATACCATGGCTGGGAGGGATTGGTGTTTACGGTCATGTATCCCACCGCCAGGTCTTTGCCGAAATTGTATCCGGCTGCCTTTGATGTTGACGGCGTCGGCTTACCGTTTTCATCGACCTCCAGCCTGTAATCGTGGGCATAGACGAAGACGACAAATCCATCCATCGTCCTGTCGAAGGTCACCCTCGTGGTCTTTGTCGATATGCAGTCTGAACGCATTGTCACCGTGGTTCCGGCCGGGACGGTCCGCGGGGTTTTCAGCACCTTCTCCCACAGTCCCGCCGCATAGGCAAGGGGGATTTTTCGCTCCGGGTGCTTCGAGAAATAACCGCCGTCGAAACGGTAATCGAGGATGATCTTGAGAGATTGCGACTGGCCCGTGGATGGGACAGGCAGAGACAGGATGAAGACGCCGAGCAACAGGAGAAAGGTCTTGAAATGCATAGATATTCCTTATACAAATGATTTCGGCAAGCTCATGCTATAGCTGGCTTCCAGTATATATCCTCATTCATGAAAGTCAAGGATAAATCCCTCGCCTCTTCCTGCGATACATATTGCAAATTAACCTGAAATAAAAAACTCTTGATTACAATAATTTTTTATGTTGCATTACAAGGAATCTTCCACTCTATGTTATCAATTCTTAAATAAGAAGATAGCATCTCTTGCGGCCCTTCCGGGGTCAGGGGATATTCGATTTAGACCATGGAATTAAATATATTATACGAAGACAACCACCTCATAGCCGTTGAAAAGGAAGCCGGGGTCCTCTCCCAGGGCGACTCCAGCGGGGCCCCTTCCCTCCTTGACATGGCCAGGGACTATATAAAGGAAAAATACAATAAGCCTGGCAAGGTCTTTCTCGGACTGGTGCACCGCCTGGATAAGCCTGTGTCCGGCATCATGGTCTTCGCCCGCACTTCCAAAGCGGCGGAGCGGCTCAGCAAAGAATTCGCCGGCCGCACCGTGGTCAAGATGTATGCCGCCCTGGTGGAGAAGAGCAAGCCTTTACAAGAAGATGAATGGGTAGAGTGTGAAGACGACCTGGTCGGGAAAAGGGGTTTCTCCGAGAAAGCCGACAGCGGCAGCAGGAACGTTAAAACCGCAAAACTGCGATACCGGGCCCTGGCGTCCAACGAGCGCCACGCCCTCCTCCTGGTGCACCTCCTTACCGGGAGGAAGCACCAGATCAGGGCGCAACTCTCCCTGGAGGGAATGCCCATCGTGGGGGACGAGACCTATGGGTCGGAGGAGCGTGTTCCCGGCGGGGCCATCTGCCTTCATGCCGTGTTCATGAGCTTCAAGCACCCCACGAAGGAGGAACGGGTGGAGCTGTTTTCGGAGGTGCCGGGAAGGATTATAAATAAGATAACAATCGATGGCATTAAGGGAATGATAATGGATTTACTCGAGGACCATTCCTAATTGTTGTTCAACCTATGAATCCAACCGCATAACGATCCCCGCCGGAACTATTCAATATAGTTATAAACCAGTCGTACTCTGTAGGATCGACCCTACCGAATATCCGGCGCTGTTCTGGGCAACCACGATGATACGGTACGTGGTCGATGATGTTAGGCTGTTAAAGGTGTATGCTCCCGATGACACATCCACCGGCCCCTCCTCATAGCCTGACACCGTAGTTCCCGAAATGGAAATAATGCCCTCAAAACCAATATAAGCAATAATAGTCGGCGCCGTACTGACGGATCTTGCCAGGGTCGGCTGTGACAGGGTGATGGAAGTGTTATTGGTTGCACTGATGACCAGGTAGTTCAGCACAGGGACGGATGGTGATATCAAGGTCAGTAGCGTTATACTATCGAGGTTCTTGCTATTTTTATCATGAGATGACTTGTTGGTATCACAACCAGATACTCCTGAGATAATCACTGCTATTATGAAAGCTATGGCATGGTATTTGGTTTTCATAAATATCCCCCCACGAAATATTTATTAAAACTAACAGTCTGTTTCTAACTGCTCGCCTCGATATGTCATTCGGATAAATCAACAGGCGAATGTATCTCCCTCCGTCGCTTGTCGAGTAACTCTGAGCAAGGTGAGAAGCATATTGAACGTGCTTTGTATTTTTCTTTTTTTCAAATTTTACTGCAACCAAGTGGATAACTAGAAATTAATCAGAAATTAAATATATGTCAATAATTTATTTAAACATAATACATTAACTGTATATTTTTTAAAAGGAGGAAAAATAATGTAATTAGACGATGTCCATCTGGCTTTGGTTGGGGGTCAGAGCAACTGTTGCAGCAGTACCTTGATGCTCTCTATCCTATTAATCGCAGGCTCCAGCCTCTACAGCGGCCTTCTTCCTTATATCTTCGCTGTCAAAGTCCGCTTCAGCGCTGTCACGGTAGGACAGGCGCTTTATCTCGGCTATGCAGGTATCGTTGAATTTGCTTCCCCGGTAAACGGAGACGATGCCGAGCCTGAAGCCTCGGAGGCAGAGGGGTTTGCCGAAATCGATATGCTCGCCGCCCACATTGTACTCCAGGTAGCAGTGGCCGCTCCTGTTTGGAACCGCCGGATGCTCGTCGGTGCACGACTTCGCAGATAATGTCCCCTTTTTAAGGATCTTATCGCCGTTCTTCAGAAAAAGGGTCAGAGCATACTCCTTAACCCTGTTGTTTTCAAAGTACAATTTTTTCGACCCGCCGCAGCCGTTGAGCAGAGCCAGGCCCGAAAAGGCCCTGGGCTCAAAGAAGGCCTCGATGTACTCCCCTCCGGACCTGCCCGAGGCCGCGCACCATGCCGTGGCAGTAACATTGTCCAGGGCCTTTTCCGGGGAATAAAAAGTTCCGGCCCTCCCCTTTTCGACCAGGGTGGACGATGCCGTAGCTTTCACTGCGGTTATGGGAAAATACTCCATGTCAAAGTACTGCGCCGCGCCAACGCCAATCATTGCGGCAAGGCAGGCCGCCAGCGATCCGGCCATGACGAAACGCTTTGTTTTGATCATTGGATTGTTTTTCATGGGGCTAACCTCCTTTCAACCGGGTGGATAAAGCGTAAAACCTCATTCTCCCAAAATGCCAGGGTCAGAGCATCCCCAGTCAGGGCGATCTCTCCACTCCCCCCTCCGGGTGGCTTGTAGAGAATTCCGAAAAAGACCTACCGGGGACCGAGGGGTGAGGATAAAATACCGGGGGTCAGAGCCCCCTCCTAACGGGATTTGCCCGGCTTCAGCACCAGCACATCCTCGTACTGCTCCTTCACCGCCTTTCTCCCGAAGGGGAGCGGATGATTTTTCCCGTTCAGCCAGTAGGGCAGCATGTCGCCGTAATGATCGCTGGAGGGATTGCCCGATTGCCCCGGCGTGTGCACCAGGAAGGCAGGTTCGGAGCGGCCGAAATCCACCACGAGGCGCATGGCCGGGATCTCGATCACCTTGAAGTCGCTGCCCCACTTGGGCATGGCCACGTTGACCGTATGCCCGTCCCCGCCCGCCGGATAGGGCCCGCGGTTGAAGAAGCCATGGAGAACGGGGATGCTCCTGGTGATTTCATGCTCCCAGTGGTAGACGTGGAGTTTCCCCCATTCCCAGTTTCTCCGGGCGCTCCCCATCCTGTCCTCGCACAGGACCACGGCCTGGCTTAAAGCACCGGCGATGATATCCCACTTGGTCTCCCTCTTACGCGGCGTCTTCAGGTTGTCCCAGAAGGGTGAATCCTCCCTCCCCAGGAGGTGGTCCTGGAGGGCCGGGTACCGGATGAGGGACATGGCCAGGAAGGATTCCCAGGCGATCCCGGTTTCCGGGCCGAGGTCGTCGAGGAATATCTCCCTCGCCGCGCTGTGCATGAAAGCGCCCAGCACCGCCGCCGACGGGGAGCTCTCTTCCATGATCGCGTTGAAGCGCTCCGGCTTCAGGAACTCCAGGGCCTCCCTGGCGTTCCCGGCCTTTTCCTCTCCCATGGCGGCGATGGCCTTGCGGACCTTGACGGCCGAATCCCCCCGGAAGAGAAGGTCCTGGATCTTCTTCGCCATGAGGGAATAGCGATCAAACTGGAGCTTCATCATGTCACCGGCCGTGGCCTTCTTCGTCTGTTCCAGCACATGGTTGATCCGCTCGGCCCGCTCAGGATAGAACCAGCTCGAGGTGAGGTGATACTGGTATTTCTTGTCCACGGTGCGGTGGTTCGCGGTGGCGATAAATCCTGCCTGAGGGTTCTCTACATGTGGATTCTTGTCCATCGGCACGAATCCGTTCCAGTCATAATCGCCGTCCCAGCCGGGAGACGGGAGCTGACCGGTCCCCTTTTTCCTTACGGGGTAATTTCCCGTCACCTGCCAACCGATGCCGTCGCGGTCGCCGTAGACGATGTTCAGGTAGACGCTCTCGACGTTCAGCAGGGCCTGCTGCGCCGCCTTGGCGTCCTTCACCCTTCCCATATCCATGATCCCCTTGAAGGTCCTGGCGCCGTCGCCGATGGCCCAGGAAAGGGCCAGGCCGTAGCCGGTCCTGACCGGCATGGGCTGCACCGGCATCATGGGAGGAAAGGGTAACGATGCCAGCGCCTCGTTCAGGAGAGGTCCGTGCTGCGTCGCCGATATCTTTTTTACCACAGGCCTACGGCCCCGTATCTTGAATTCCTCACTGCGTGTCTGGAGCGGAAGCCACTGGCCCTTATAAAGATAGAGCCGCTCATTTCCCTCGGTCCTCAATTTCTCCACGAATATGTCCTGGTTGTCGGCCATCACCATGGTGGCGCCCCAGGCAACGGCGCCGTTGTAGCCCAGGGCCACGATGGGTATGCCCGCCACGGTCACGCCGGCCGCCTCGTAGGTGGGGCACTTCAGGTGGACCATCATCCACGAGTTGGGCATCAGCAGCGCCAGGTGGGTGTCGTTGCACACGATGGGCCGGCCGCTCTTCGTCCGGGACCCGGCCACTGCCCAGTTGTTGGACGCCGGCAGGCCCAGGGAGATGTGGCGCCGCAGTTCGTCCCTGACGCCGTCCCAGCCCGCCGCGAGGCGGTTCAGGTCGCGGTGGCCTATGGCTTCCAGCTTTTTCGCCTCCTCGAAGGGCAGGTCCTCGTCGGGATAGATCGGAACGAGCCAGGCCGCGCGCTCGTAGCCGACACGGCTCGCGAGGTTCAGGAAATCAAGCTCCTCGATGAAGTTGAAGGAAAGGTTGAGGCTCAGCATGGCGAAGACATAGAGGCAATCGGCCGGCCTCCACGGCTCCGGCCGGTAGCGGGCGAGGTAGAACTCCGCCTGCTGATGGGGGTGCGACGCCGTGTAGGCGTTGACCCCCCTGGCGAAATTATCGAGAGCCGCCAGGCACTGGGGATCCATCTTCTTCACGGCCTCGTCGACGACGGGGGCCACGCCGAGGGTCCTCATGAAAAGATCTATCTTCATCCCCTCCTCCCCGATGATCTCGGAGAGCCGTCCCTGCATGATCATCTTCATCGTCGTCATCTGCCAGAGGCGGTCAGAGGCGGCGGCGTAGCCGGCGCCGAAGAAGAGGTCCTCCTCGTTCTTTGCCTCGATATAGGGAACGCCTAGCTTGTCCCGGCGAATTGATACTCTATCAACGATTCCCTTGATCGTCACCGTCCCGTCCGGATCGTCCACGGACTTGCCGAGCTGCTGTTTCAGGTGAAAGCTGAAGGATATAACTGCAGTGACGGCAATGACAAGTATGATGAACACGGTCTTGGCGGTTTTCATGGGACTGCTCCGGCTCCTGATTCTCGATACAAAAACATTGTGAAAAATATCGCATAGAGGCCCTAATAAATCAAGTTAATTATTGACACCGGCGGCCTTCAGTTCCGAGATAGAGGAACGGCAAAACAGGCTTGACAAAATGCTCCTGCCGTGTATTGAAATAAAGGGCTTGGCAGGCACTTCAACCGGAGCGGACAGGAGGCCGCTCCCGCGCGGATGAAGGCCACACACGTCAGGGATGGAGACAGGGTATCATGGCTACAGACGAATTTGATTCATTGTTCGACGAGAACCCGGAAGATAATAAAAAAAACAAGGAAGCCGACGAGCTTTTCACGTTCGACGAGCCGGCGCCGCAGAAACCGGCTGGAAAAAAACCGGCGCCACCGGAGCCGGAAGAGCGCTTCGGCATACAGGACGAGGATATTGAGCATCAGCGCGCCGCCGCCCCTTCGCACAAGCGGCGCTCCTCCGAGGATTTCCAGCCCGACATGGACGCGCTGGTAATAACCGCCCAGTCATCCCTCATCATCGAAGGCCTCAAGTGCCTCACCATGAAGGATTTCACAGCCAATACTCCGCAGGTCTACGCGGAGGCGATGAAGGGTGTGGAGGTCTTCATCAAGATACTGGAGCGGAACCCGAACAACTACAACAAGCTCGCGGCCGTCATCAACTCGGATCCGGACTGCAAGGAGATCGAGACAGTGGCCTTCCAGCTCTTCAGGGCCAAGCACCGCATCTTGCCGGAATCGGACAACCAGAGGCTCAACGCCTACGAGATGCTCCGGAACAGGCTGAAGATCGGCTACAACAAGGCCCTCCTGAGCACGTCGATGCTTTCAATAAAGAAATATTTTCTTCTGTCCGGCTCCCTGGACCGCGAGAAGATCTCCCAGATGGTGCTGAGCAACAACAAGGAGCTCAAGAGCGACGTCGTCAGGTACATCCAGCACCTGAACATCGCCGTGCAGCTCATGAAGATCGGCGACTTCGAGATCACCAAGGGGCTTAAAGGAAGGGACCTCAACACCTTCGTCATACGGGCAAGCCAGCTCCTCGCCTATTACTATCTCGCCGTGGGCGACAACAAGGCGGAGGAGTACTACCGCCGCATGCACGATAATTACAAGAAGTACTTCATCATCCGCGACGCGGACTAATCCCTCAGGAAGCTATGCAACTATGCTCTCGCGGAGGCACGGAGACTCTGAGGTTTTGTTAACTAATTATCAGAGTACGCGAACCCTTTCCTCTGCGCACCTCAGCGTCTCGGCGACTCTGCGAGATCGATCTTTCGGCTATAATGGAATTATGTAATTACAACAGCGGCTCCACGATGCCGTAGATGACCCGGTCGGCGATCATGATGCCCCGTGTCGTGAGCCGTATCAGTCGCCCTTCCCCTGTATCCGACAACACCGCCAGTCCGTCGGCTTCCGCTTTTCGCATCCTCACCATGACCGGTCCAGGAAGGCGAAGGCCGAGGCGCTCCTCCAACTCATCGAGGGAGATGCCGTCAAGGAGGCGGAGCCCCGTCATGATGTATTCAGCTGCCGCTGAGCCGGGGCGCCGCTCATCATGGTCTAGGACGACGCGCCCGGAGGCCATATAATCCTCAACGGTCATGGCGTTGATGTACCGCTCGCCCCGGACGAAGGAATGGGCCCCGGGACCGAAGCCGATGTAGGGATCGAAGCGCCAGTACTTCAGGTTGTGCCGCGACCGGAACCCCGGCAGGGCGTAGTTGGATATCTCATAGTGCTCATACCCGTGCCCTTTCAGCCGCTCCATGGCCGCTTCGAAGAGCGCGGCCTGCTCCGATTCGGCGGCCGCGTCCAGGGACATCCTTCCGGCGAGGGGCGTGTTCTTTTCCACGGAAAGGCTGTAGGCGGAGATGTGGGACGGCCGGTATTGGGCGACCAGGTCGATGTCGCGGGCCAGCTCATCGGCGCTCTGCGTCGGGATGCCGGTTATGATATCGGCGCAATGGACTATGCCGGGCACTCCGAAGAAAACATCCAGGTCACCGGTTGTGCAGAAGGCCGCCGATCTTCCAATAACACCGTGGAGGCGCCCATTCAGGGTCTGCACGCCCAGGACGATCCTGTTCACGCCGGCGTCCCTGTAGCCCTCCAGCGCCGCAGCGGACACATCGCCCGGGTTCATCTCCAGGGTTATCTCCGCGCCGTCATCCAGCTCCGCGCATTGCCGCACAACGCCGAGTACAGCGCTTACCTGATCGGCCGACATCAGGGATGGCGTGCCGCCGCCGAAATAGACCGTGTCCGCACTGGCGAAGCCCGCGGCGAGAAGGCGCTCCCGTATTTCATCGGTCAGGACGCGGATATAACGTTCGGGAACGAGGAAGCCCGGCAGCGCGCATGGGGCCGGCACGGAATAAAAGGCGCAGTAGTCGCATTTCCTTCTGCAGAAGGGTACGTGGATATAGATGCCGCCGGTCATTTACCCCTGTCAATTCCAAGAAGAAGGGTCCCGCCCGTGGCCGGAGCGAATTCACCGTTGAGGCATTTTCCCAGCTGGCGCACCGATTCGGGCGTGTCGGAAAACGACAGGAGCCCGGACCGGGCAGCGCCGCTCACCGTCAGGGGGAAGGGATTGCCGCTCGATACCGCCACGAAGGCCATCCCCAGATTATCGCACAGCGCGGCGGCGTCCCGCGCCGGGCCGGGGTCAGAGCCGGAAAGGTGGAGATAGAACACCGTCTTTTTCCCGGCCGCCGGCCTGTACCGGACCAGCTCACCGAGACCGCCGATGATGACATTGTCCCTGTTACGCGACAGCTCCTCGCGGAGGACGCGGCTGCCAGTCATGAACACGCGGGTCGTGCCCGGGGCCGGCTTCAGCAGGGCTCTGTCCCCGAAAAAGAAAATCCCCCGGCGCGACAGCTCCCTGTTCACCCGGCCCGCATCGGCTAGGGCCCGTCGGTCGCCGTCGTCGAGGGCGAAACGGCCCGGCCGCGCCCGGTTGTTATCCACTGACATGATCCCGTATCGGATCTTCGTCTCCAGGATCCGGTTCACCGACCGGTCGATCCTGGCTTCGGTTATCCTCTTGTCCCGCACCGCCTTCCTGATGGCGTTCACGATCGCGGGGATGCTCCGCTCCCAGGAGCTGAAGAGGATGATATCCGTACCGGCCAGGATGGAGCGCACCGCCGCCTCTCCAATGTCCTGCCTGCGCGCGATGGCGTGCATCTCCATGTCATCGGTAATGACCAGGCCCTTGAAGCGGAGATCGTCGCGGAGGATGTCGGTCAGGAATTTTTTCGAGACCGTGGCGGGGTCAGAGCCTCCCAGGATAGCCGGATAGGCGATGTGGGCCGTCATGATACCGTCAACGCCGGCGGCGATGGCCTTCCTGAAGGGTACAAGCTCCACCTTTTCCAGCCGCTTCATATCGTAGGGAATCACCGGCAGGGTGAGATGGGAATCCTTGTTGGTGTCGCCGTGGCCGGGAAAGTGCTTTCCCACGGCGATGCAGCGGGACTCCTGAAGGCCGAGGAGATAGGCCGCTCCCAGCTCTGACACCAGCTTCGGATCGCTCCCGAAAGAGCGCGTATTGATGACCGGATTGCGGGGGTTGTTGTTGACGTCAATGGCCGGGGCCAGGTTCATGTTGACGCCGGCCTGTCGCAGCTGCAGGCCCAGGGCCCTGCCCCACCGGTACGCCAGGTCCCGGTCGCCGCTTACACCGGCGGCCATGTTGCCGGGGAAGAGCGTAACGCCGTCGACGAGACGCACCACCCGTCCCCCCTCCTGGTCGATGGACACGAAAAGGGGGATTCCGGCGTACCGGAAGGACGCGTCCTGCATATCATCGATAAATTTCCTGTTTTTTTCAGAAGTGGAAAGATTGTATCCGAATAAAATCACACCGCCCGGACGGTATTCTTTCAATATCATGTCCACTTCGCGGTTCATGGCGTTGCCGGGGATGGCGGCCATGATCATCTGGCCGATCTTCCAATCAAGCTTCATGGCGCCGGTCAGGGCCGTTGCTTCATCGGTATATCGTTTCTGGACACAACCGGCGGTTATAACGGCAATTATGACAGGCACGAATAAAATATTTTTCATCGGATACACCGGTCCTTTTGTACAGATATGAAAAAATGACGGTCAACGATGACATATGATCGCAGCAGGGTCCCATGGCAACTAAAAAACAATGCACTCTAACAAGACATATTTGTTACGCTGACGGTTTTTAATGCATATTATGTCGGAAGGCAGTATCACATAACCCCGCCTTGTGGACATAACCCTGCCTTGTGTGAAAAATGATTTGCTTTATTCCAGAAAATTACGTATTATCCTATGGAGCGATAAATTAATAATTGATTTTTTTTTATAAAATTTCAACATATGTTTATGTCCCGTATTATTATGTAATTTTCATGGCATGAGCAATTACAATCCCGACATAGATTTCCTCAACAGTTATTCCGCCAACACCTCAGTGGTCCCCGAGGTCATTGAGCGGCTTATCGGCGACCTGCGCAAGACCCGGTACAACCAGGATGAAATCGACGAGATTGTGCTCTCCATGGATGAAGCGATCACCAACGCCATCCAGGAAACCATGAAAACCAACCAGGACTTCCGGCGCAAGGTCGAGGCCGATGACGACCGCCGTGATATCACCGTCCGGTACACCATATCGCGGGACATCTTCGACGCCACCATCATCGACCATGGCAAGGGCCTTGACATCTTCAATATCCTTCACTCGACGCCCCAGTCCGGTTCAACGTCGTACATGAACCAGATAATCAGCTACGCCACCGAATCGGAAAAAAGCAAGATCAAGGTGCGGTTGAACGGCGAGGAAATCCCTCTCCGCGGCGTTGGGGCGGGCCTGAAAGTCATACTCAACTTCATGGACGCCATCACTATCGACCTTATCGACAAGGAAACAATACTGTCCCAATCCGTTTCAGAGCATACCGACGGCACCATCTTCAACATGAAACGTAAACGCAGATATAAATGAAAGATAAAAAACCGGTTACAGCCTTCGACGACCCCGATTTCATGCATTCACGGGAGGCACGGGTCATTCGCATCCTGAGCGAGTATATCGACCCGGAAAAGCGCTTAAGGGAAAGAGACATAGGGCATACGGTGGTTTTTTTCGGTTCGGCCCGCACCCGGCCCGACGGCGGAGGTGACGAGAAGGAGGCGCGGTATTACAACATGGCCGCGGATTTCGCCTTTGCCCTGGCCAACCTGAGCAAGGAGATCGAAAAAGAAACGGGTCATCTCTTTTATATCTGCACCGGCGGCGGGCCCGGCATTATGGAGGCCGCCAACCTGGGAGCCACGCGGGCCGGAATGGAAAGCATCGGACTGAACATCGACCTGCCCTATGAGCAGGCTCCCAACAAATATATCACTCCAGAACTAATATTTAAATTCCACTATTTTTTCATGAGAAAACTCTGGTTTCTTTATCATGCCAAGGCAATTGTCATATTTCCGGGCGGATACGGAACCATGGACGAGCTCTTCGAGACCCTGACCATGGTGCAGACACGCAAACTGGAGAAGATGAACATTCCCATACTCCTCTATGACAGGGAATTCTGGAGCGATATCATCAATTTTGACCGCCTTGTAAAAGACGGGTTGATATCACCGGAGGATACAGGACTCTTTCACTATTTTTCGGATATACAGGAAGGGATTGATATTCTGCGGCCCCGTCTCACTACCCTGATGAAAAACATTGATTATTACTTGAAAATGAGGTTTCCGATCTGATCTGAAGGCAATGGCGCCATTGCCCAGGGAGGGACTTGAACCCTCACGACCAAAATGGTCAAGGGATTTTAAGTCCCTTGTGTCTACCAATTCCACCACCTGGGCGGGATATGAGGCGCCGAGCGGATTCGAACCGCTGCATAAAGGTTTTGCAGACCTCTCCCTTGCCACTTGGGTACGGCGCCGATTTTTTCTTATCCATTTTTGAATTAACTGTCATGTTGTCAACTTAAAATAGTGAGGTTAATTCAAAAATTCGGCCATTGAAGGCCCGAAATAACGCCTATCCGAGGCTGAACCTGATAGACAGCCCGGGACAAGGGTCAGAGCCGCTCATCACTGGCCCGCAGGCCTATCACTGGCCCGCAGGTCGCTCTTTCGGATCAACGCTCACCGTCGCACGCCAATACCGGCGAAATCAAGCGCATCAACAATATCCTCCAAGAAATTTTTTTACAATATGAAAATACAACTTTTTTATGAGCATCCAACGCGCCGGTGCTTATATCAATTGACATTTTGTACAAGAAATTAATGATTGACCTATAAGAATCATGATTTTATTTAGTTTATCGTGGACTGGAAATGGAGAAAAACTTAATCATTGTTATATAAGCAATAGTCTCACGATAGCTTTTCTCCCAAAAAAATATATTCAAAAATATCAGACTTAAACAGGAGGTCTCTATGGTTAGAAGGATCCAAAAAGTAGCCGTTATAGGCTCTGGCATAATGGGTGGAGGTATAGCCGCTCTCTGTGCCAGCGCGGGCATTCCTACTCTGCTACTGGATATCGTTCCATTCGATCTAAAAGACGAAGAGAAGAAAGATCCGAAAGCGAGGAACAGGATTGTCAATGCCGGATTTGAGGCAGTAATGAAAGCAAAACCGGGTCTTTTCATGGACAAGGAAAAAGACTCCAAACTTGTTTCCCTTGGAAACCTGGAAGATGATTTCAAAAAACTCGCCGACTGCGACTGGATCGTTGAAGTTGTCGTTGAGAACCTGAAGATCAAGCAGGAACTCTTCGCCAAGATTGAAAAGATCATGAAGAAAGGCACCATCATCACGACGAACACTTCCGGTCTTCCCCTGAACAAAATATCCCAGGGCCGGAGCAAAGCTTTCAAAGAGAATTTCTTCGGAACACACTTCTTCAACCCGGTGCGCTACATGCATCTGTTCGAAATTATTCCCGGCAAAGAAACTAAAAAAGACTTGCTCAAGTTCATGGCTGAATTCGCTGAAAAACGGCTGGGCAAAGGCATTGTCTGGGCGAAGGATACCCCGAACTTCATCGGAAACCGGATCGGCGTTTATTCCATGGTTTCCGCCATGCAAATAATGATGGAAATGAAGATGACCGTTCCCGAAGTCGACGCTCTGTCAGGCCCCGCCATCGGAAGGCCGAAAACAGCTTCCTTCAAGACCGCTGACATGGTCGGTCTCGACACGTTCTCACACGTTGCCGGCAACTGCTACGAGCTCTGCCCGAAAGACGAGTCCCGCGAAGGCCTCAAGCTGCCGGATTTCGTCGCCAAGATGGTCGCCAACAAATGGCTCGGCAACAAGACCAAAGGCGGTTTCTACAAGAAAGAAATAACCCCCGACTGGAAGAAGGTCAACAAGGTCCTCGACTACAATACGATGGAATATGTTACCTTTGACAAGGTCGACTTCCCCTGCCTCCAGGCAGCGAAGAAGAAATCGACCGCGGCCGAAAAAGTCGCTGCCGTTGTGTACGGCACCGACAAGGGCGCGCAGTACGCATGGAAATCCATAGCCGGTACGATCATCTATTCCGCCAACAGAATTCCCGAGATATCCGACACCATCGTCGACATCGACAACGCGATGAAATGGGGATATAACTGGGAACTGGGTCCCTTTGAATTGTGGGATGCCATTGGCGTCAAGAAATCCGTTGACAAGATGAAGAAAGAAGGGATGAAGATTCCGAAGAAAGTCCAGCAAATGCTCACCAAAAAGGTGCAGACCTTCTACAAGATCGAGAAGGGCAAGAAGATGTTCTTTGACCTCAAGACCATGAAGTACAAAGAAGTCCCGACCAGCGATCTGGCGATCAGCCTCGTGAACCTCCGCGCAAACAAGAAGTTCATCAAGGGGAACGATTCCGCTTCCCTCATCGACCTGGGCGACGGCATCTTCAACATCGAGTTCCATTCCAAGATGAACGCCGTGAACAAGAACATGGTCGACTTCATGCAAGTCGCCGCTGAATACACGGTCGAAAACGGCCGCGGTCTCGTACTCGGAAACCAGGCGCCGGGATTCCCGGGAGCCTTCTCCGCCGGAGGAGACCTGGGCTTCATGCTCAGCCTCGCCAAAGCCAAGAAATTCAGCGAAATCGATGGGTTCATCAAGACTGTTCATGAAGGGATCATGGGCATGAAATACGCCCCCATTCCGGTCGTTGCAGCTCCCTACGGCATGACCCTTGGCGGCGGATGCGAAGTCTGCCTCGCGGCCGACAAGATCGTCGCGCACGCTGAACTCTATATGGGTCTCGTTGAGATCGGCGCCGGCCTCGTACCGGGCGGATGCGGCATGATCCACCTGTGGCAGCGCGTCATGGACACCATCCCGGGCAACGTGAAGCTCGCCGACTACGCGGCGTACTTCATCCCGGCCTTCATGCTGGTAGCCCAGGCGAAAGTCGGCATGTCAGCGGCCGAAGCCCGCAAGAACGGCTTCCTTCGCGCCACCGACCGCATCGTCTTCAACAAGGACAACCTCTTAGGCGAAGCGAAGAAAGAGTGCCTGAAGCTCCTGGACGACGGTTATGCGCCTCCCGCGAAGAAAAAATACCCGGTCATGGGCCTTGAAGCCCAGGGTATGATCTGGGCGGAAATGCTCAACATGAGGAACGGCGGGTACATTCCGAAGCACATGGAATTCATCGCCAAGAAGATCGCCTACTGTATGTCCGGCGGCGAAGCCCATCAGGGCAACCTCGTATCAGAAGATTATCTCACCAAGCTTGAGCGGGAAGCTTTCGTCGACCTGTGGAAGACCGAAGAAACCCAGAAGATGGCTGAGCATATTCTGACTACCGGCAAGCCGTTGATGATATAACAATTAAACCGAATACAGGAGGAAACATATGAGAGATGCTTATATAGTCAGTGCAGTAAGAACACCCGGATGCCGCCGCGGCAAGGGTGCCCTTGCTCAAACGAGACCCGAGAAACTTATCGTCCAGGCGATGAACGCTGCGGTTGACAGGATCAAACTCGACAGGAGCGCCATCGACGATTTTATGCTCGGATGCGCCTTCCCCGAGGCGGAACAGGGGCTTAACCTGGGCCGCGTCGCCCTGCAAATCGCGAAGTTCCCCGATTCAGTTTCCGGCGCGACGGTAAACCGTTTCTGCTCTTCCGGCCTCGAGTCGATAGCCATATCATCCCTGAAGGTAATGGCCGGCTGGTCGGAAGTAAACATGGCCGGCGGCTGCGAATCGATGTCGATCGTTCCCATGGGCGGCAACCTCCCCCGGCCGATGGCCGAGTGGGCGAAGGAAAACGCTGATGTCTACATGTCCATGGGTATCACCGCGGAGAACGTCGCCAAGCGGTACGGCATTACCCGGGAAATGCAGGACGAGTTCGCCTATCATTCAAACATGAAGGCTGCAGCAGCCCAGAAGAACAAGTACTTCACAGAGATAGTTCCCACCACGGCCGACAAGTTCGTCGAGAAGCCGGACGGAACCATCGTGAGGGAAACTTTCACGCAGGATTTCGACGACGGTGTCCGCGCCGAGACCACGATAGACGGCCTTAAGAAGCTGAAACCGGCTTTCTCTTCCACCGGTTCCGTCACCGCCGGAAACTCTTCCCAGACCACCGACGGCGCAGCGGCATCGATTATCATGAGCGGAGACGCCGTGAAGAAATACGGCATGAAGCCCCTCGTCAAGCTGGTTGGATACACCGTGGCCGGCTGCAAAGCCGACGAAATGGGCGTTGGTCCCGCATACGCGATTCCTAAGCTCTGCAAACAGGTCGGATGGGACATCAAGAAGCTCCAGACAGAAAGCCTCATCTTCGAACTCAACGAGGCTTTCGCGTCACAGGCAATCTACTGCGCTCAGCAGCTCGGCATCGCCGACAAGAAGTACTGGCTGACCGATTCACCGGATTGCAGGATCAACATCAGCGGAGGCGCCATCGCTCTGGGCCACCCGCTGGGATGCACCGGCTCCAAGATCTTCGCCACCCTCGTAGCCAACATGGTCCGGAAGGGCGTCAAGTACGGCATCGAGTCAATGTGTATCGGCGGCGGCATGGGCGCGGCTGCTATGTTCGAGCTCTGCGACTAATATCGCTTACTAACCGAATGAAACCGAAAGGCGGCATGGAAACATGCCGCCTTTTTTTATGCTCGTAGGATTAAAAAAATGGGGGGGGCAGAGCTTCATTAATACAATCAAACCATCCGAAGACACTTACTCTGGAAAGGAAGGCTCTGACCCCACCCCCCCCTGCCCTTAGAAATGGGAAATGGGCTCTGACCCCCCTACGATTTTCACACCATTCCACAACTTTTTTTTCAAATCCTCCATCCTCATTCGTATACCTGTAAAACACCATTTAGGAAGAACCCAATGTCACGACCAACTCGAAAAATCGCACAGGGATCAACCCATCACGCTTATTCCATGTGTCACGGAAAGAGAAATTTACTTCAAGGCAAATACGGAAAGAAATATTTTATTGAGGCAATCACCTTGTGCCA
>JAGNKX010000021.1 GCA_017999915.1 Spirochaetota bacterium | reverse complement strand
TGCCGCTGCGGCTATCTCTTCGACGGCGAGATCCCCTGCGTGTGCCCGCCCCACCAGGTCAGGAGTCACTTCCAGAAGATCGCGGGACCGATCCTCGACCGCATCGATATCGAGGTGCTGGTCGGGCGGGTGCCGTATCGGGATCTTTTCAACGGTCATGCCGGCGAGACCTCGGCGACGATCAAGGGGCGCATCATGGAGGCCCGGGAGCGGCAGGCGTTGCGATTCGCCGGGAGCGCCACGCGCTACAATTCACGCATGACCCAGGAAGAGATCAGGACGCACTGCCGCCTCAAGCCGGACGCCGAAGCGGTGCTGGAGGCGGCGGTGAAGCGCACCAACATCACGGCGCGGTCTTTCTTCAAGGTGATCAAGACCGGGCGGACCATAGCGGACCTGGCCGGATCGGATTCAATCGGGAAGCATCATATCCTGGAGGCGCTTTCGTACAAGAACTTGCAGAAGAATTACGATGTTTGAGGCCGGGAGCAGGCCCCTCCGCATCAGCTTTTCCTTTTTTTCCTGAAGAAATTCCCGAGGTACTCCCCCGCGTCGTCCTGATCGAGGGGCATGGCAAAGAGGTATCCCTGTCCATAGTCGCAATCGAGGTTCTTGAGCTTGACCAGGTGCTCCCGCTCCTCCACGCCCTCGGCCACCACCCTCATGCCGAGGTTGTGCGCGAGACCGATGACCGAGCGGACGATGCTCAGGCTCTGCTCGTCGATGTGCATCCACCGGACAAAGGACTGGTCTATCTTCAAGGTATCGACGGGGAAATGCTGGAGGTAGCTCAGTGAGGAATAGCCCGTCCCGAAGTCGTCCATGTAGATGCTGTGATGGTTCGACTTGAGCTTCAGGAGCTGCAGGTTGGCGGTCTCCATGTCGGTCATGAAAGCGCTTTCGGTTATCTCGAAGGCGATGAAGGACGGGTCGGCATCGTTGCCTTTCATGATCTCCGCGATGCCATCGCTCAGGCCGGGATTGACAAACTGGTTCGCCGAAAGGTTGATGCCGACGTGAATAGGATGGTCGATGACGATCTTTTCCCGCCATCTTTTGATCTGGTCCACCACCTCCCTGATGATCCAGAATCCCAGGGGCATGATGAACGGAAGCCGCTCGGCGATCGGGATGAAATCATCGGGACACACGAACCCGTGCTCGGGGTGGTCCCACCGTATGAGGGCCTCAAAGCCCGCGATCCGCTCATCCGTGATGGAGAGTATCGGCTGGTAGTACAGGTTGAACTCTCCCCTCTCCAGGCCCCTGTTCAATTCCATCTCCATGTGGAGCTCGGCCTCGCTCTTGGTCTTGATCCCGTCAAACAGCTCCGGCCGGGAGAGCCTCTGCTGGAGAAGGTTCTTCTTTTGAATGACGGCGTTCAGCGCCAGGGAGTGGTTCACGGAATTGCTCAGCATCGATATTATGAACTGGGAAAGCTGCGACGGATTGAGGCTCAGGGAATGATCGGCGCCGCGGTACCTGAAATCGATCGCCACCGGGTCCCCGTCGGGAGCGGTCATTTCCCCGTTGAGTATTTCGTTAATTCGCGACACGAGGAATTCCATGCTGAAGGGAGGAGTTATGGAATGGGTCACCCCGCGCTCCAGGACCTTGATATAGGAATCCACGTCAACGCCGGTCGACACAATAACGAAGGGAATCTTCTTGTCCGTCGCGATATCATGGAACGCGCAGAGGAGCCGGTCATCCTTCATCATTTTCCCGCTGAACCGGCAGAGTATGATATCGGGCTTAAAGGTCTCGAGGGCCGCCGTCGCGTCGACTTCACTCACGGAGACCAGGATGTTGAACCCGGCCTTGGCGAGAATTTCCTGGAGGATATTTTTCTTGTTCGATCCAGGATCGAGAATAAGAACATTGTATATTTTTTTGTTCATGAATATGTCACCCACACCCAATTAGATAAATAATACCCATGATTCAATTAATCCGTCAAGCCTATTCACGCGTGGTGAGGAATTTTCATTATTGGTCCGGGACAGAATTTTTCTTGTAATATTTAACCACCGCTGTACATTAATGCTATACATATCCGGGCGGCGGCCGATTCGGCCCATGCCTGTCTTGAAGTTATGGAGGAAATGCCGATGGCTTTCGAAGATGGTTTGGATCTGCATAAAATTATAATGCAGTCGATCGAAGTTCAGATACGGGACAATGACCCGCCGGCGGTCAGGGCAACCTACGAGCGCCTCCTGGCGAACGGCCGTGACGATGCGACGGCGAAGGACATGATAGCATCGGTAATAGCCGAGGAGATTTACCTCAGGATGAAGGAGAACAGGACAATAAACGAGGAAATGTTCGCTGCGCGCCTTGGAGAGCTCCAGTAAGGGTCCGAGACTGGTTCCCTGCTCAATCCCCCCCTCAACCGGTCAATCACGCACCGGTGTTAAACCTTTAACGGGCCTTGTACCTGATACAGCGCACTGCCCTGCCCCGCGTTTCCGGCAGCACGATCGGAGCGAGTCCGCACCGGCCGATACTCATGTCACAGCGGGGATAGAACACGCATCCCGTCGGAAGGGAGGTCATGGATGGAACCATGCCCGGAATGGTCGCAAGGCGTTTCCGGTTTTCTCCGATGCGCGGTATGGCGCTGAAAAGTCCCCTGGTGTAGGGATGGCCCGGCTTCTTAAATATGTCCCGGGTCCTGCCGAATTCAACGATCTCCCCCGCGTACATGATGGCGATCTCGTCGGCGATATTGGCCACGATGCCCAGGTCATGGGTGATGAGGAGGAGCGACATCTTGCGCTCGTCCTGGAGCCTGAGGAGAAGGTCGAGTATCTGCGCCTGGATGGTGACGTCCAGCGCCGTGGTGGGCTCGTCGGCTATCAGTATGGACGGAGACGCGGAGAGCGCCATGGCGATCATCGCCCGCTGGCGCATGCCGCCTGAAAATTCGTGGGGATAGGAATCAAGCCGGGACGATGGGTCGGGGATCCCGACGCTGTTCAGGAGCTCCGCCGCGTATTCCCGCGCCTCGCGGTCGCCCATGCCGAGGTGGAGGGAAATGCTCTCCTGTATCTGGTACCCGATGGTGAACACGGGATTGAGGGAGGTCATCGGTTCCTGGAAGATCATGGCGATCTCCTTTCCCCGGATCTTCCTGATCTCCCCGTCATCCATGGAAACGATGTCCCTGCCGCGGTACCGTATGCTTCCCGAATCGATCACCCCCGGCGGCGGCACCAGACCCAGGATCGAATAGGCCGTAACGGACTTGCCGCACCCTGATTCGCCCACGAAGCCCAGGGTGCGCCCCTTGTTCAGTGAAAAGGAAACGTCGCGCACCGCGAGGATGTCGCCCCCGGACAGGCGAAAGCGAACATTGAGGTCCCGAACTTCCAGCAATGGCTCCATGGCATTCCTCACGTGATGTTCCTGCTGCGCCGGGTTACGTCGAACCCGTCGGCGGTCAGGCGCCCGTACAGCGCTTCGCGGTCAACGTCTTTCAGGGGACACTTGTAGATGATCGAGTCCCTGTACCCGATGAGCTCGACGCGGTCCACATGGATCACCTCGAGCCTGCCCGCCTCCACCTGCTCCGCGCGCTTTTCGCAGGTTTCGCTGAAGGATATCTTGACGATTGATCTCTCCTTCAGCGCGGCCACAAACGACTCAAGAGTGTCGTAAACAATTTCCCGTTGCATGATGCTTTCCCTTTAATCTCGCATATTTAAATGTAATGATAGTGAACCCCGACGTTACTGTCAAGATTTAACTGAATTGGAACGACATGGTACGGATAACTAATCATTACAAAAAAACGTTGACGTATTGAATCTGTATCCCACTCCCTTGATGGGAGGGGCAAGGGGAGGGTGATAGACATATCATTCACCCCCACCCTGCCCTCCCCCATCAAGGGGGAGGGTCTATCCTTTAAGGAGACAACCTGACACATATCAGATCATGGAATTCAAGGAAAAACGGCCGCTCTATCAATTCGCGGAGATCATCGCCGCCCTGAGGGGAGAGAACGGATGTCCCTGGGACAAGAAGCAGACCCACCAGTCGCTGCGGCCCTACCTTATCGAGGAGGCCTACGAGGCACTGGACGCCATCGAGAGCGGCGACCCGGCCCACATCCGCGAGGAGCTGGGAGACATCCTTCTCCAGATATACCTCCACGCGGAGATAGCGAGGGAACAGAACCGGTTCACCATTGACGACGTGGCGCAGTCCATCATCGACAAGATCATACTGCGGCACCCCCACGTATTCGGCGACGCCAGCGTGCGGGACGCGGACCACGTGGCTGACCGGTGGGAGCAGATCAAAAAGAAGGAAAAGCCCCACCGCGAATCGATCCTTGACGGCGTGCCGAAGCACCTGCCGGCGCTCCTCAAGGCGCATCGCGTCCAGCAGAAGGTCTCCCGCGTCGGGTTCGACTGGGAGCGCATCGAGGACGTGGCCGCCAAGCTTGACGAGGAAGTGGGCGAGCTTAAGGCCGCCATAGCCTCATCCGACAAGGATAGAATCACCGACGAGGCCGGGGACATCCTCTTCAGCATGGCCAACCTCCTGCGCTTCATGCACATCAACCCGGAGGAGGCCCTTGAGAAGACCACTGCGAAATTCATCAGGCGCTTCCGGCATATCGAAAAGCGCGCAGCCGAAATGGAAAAGAACCTGGAGGATATGACCATAGACGAGATGGAACGTCTCTGGCAGGAGGCGAAGGGCAGGGTGTGAGTAGAGTGGCGATTGCTTGCAGTATCACCCTCCCTTGACGGGAGGAGGCTTTAAATCAATTATTGAACTCTATGCATTTTTCAATTTCCGGATCTCTTCAATAATCCGCTTCATGTCTTCAACGGCGATGGAGCCGCGGCCGAACTTGTACCCGTATATTTCTTCCTTGATGCGATCCATGGCGCTTTCCGTTTCACCGGGGATGGGGCCGGCAAATCCCCTGCGGGCCTGATCCAGGGCCTTTTCCGCTGCCTTGAGGAATCCCTCGCTGTCGCCCCGCTCCGCAGCGTTGAGGGCCTCGGCCGCATGATCTACGTCTGGGGCGGCATCCTGCTTCGTGTCCTCTTCCCTGCCCTGGTCAGCTCCATGGGCGACGAGGCGGTAGCGCTTTCTCTCCCAGAACACAACAAAGACGATCGTTCCTGCCACGGCCAGCACGATGAGGACGAAATAGAGGGGATTGAGGTCGAGCTTCTTGTCTTCAGTGTCTGTATCATAGCGGGCCCCTGATTTGATACCCTCACCCTTCGCGGTGAAGGAAATCTCCTTCGTTTCCACGGTCTCGTATCTTCCCCCGTCGGGGTTGAAGAAGGAGAACTTGATGCGTCCGGCGTTGAAATCACCTCCCTTCTCCGGGACCAGCGTGAAGACGAACTTTTTGCTGCCCCGGAGCCTGGCGCCATCGAGCTTTATCGCGCTCTCCCCATCCTCGATGAGGACCTTGAGACCCGGGATTTCCTTTTCCATGAAGGGCTTCGTCATGGTGACCAGGTTGCCGTTCCCTTCAATGGTGACGGTCACCTTCTTTTCCTCGTACACCTTTATCGTATCCGGCGCGTACTCGGCCTTTATGGAAAAGCTGCCGATATCTCCCTGGAATTTCTCAGGCTTTCCCTGGGCCGGCAGCGCCATGACGGCGACCGGCTTTGTGTCAAAGGGGAGCTCCTGGGGCCGGGACATGCCGGGGAAATTGAACCCGAAGAAATCGTTGCGGCGGATACGCATCGGCGCCTCCACGGAAACGGTGGCCGACCCGCCGCCGACGCGATAGGCGCCGGAGCCTGCCGGGATCAGCGCGAAGGTCACCAGGTGGTCCTTCTCGTAGCCGCCTTCTTGGCCTCCCTCCCGGTCATGGGCCGGATCGTCGATCATTTTAATGGCGAACCCCCTGGTCTCGGGATGCTCGTTGAATCGGTGCACCGTGGCGCGGATGCCGGAGGTCATGATGTAATAGCGCATGATGATGGGCTGGCCCACATAGGCCGAGCCAGATGAGAGCTCCACGGAAGACCTGATGTCGCCGGCGGCGGAGGATTCCTCCCCGCTTTCGGCCGCTGCTGAACCGCCTGCCACGACGGTGAGGGACACCTCCCGGGACTCCATCCTCTGGCCGCCGCGCTGGAACACGAAGGGCGGTATCCGGTAGTGTCCCTTCCGTAACGCGGTGACCATGAAAACGAGCTTCACGCCGGACCAGGACTTGCCGTTTATGTATTCAAAGCTCCTCTCCATGCCGGAGTATTCTATCCTGAGACCCGGAACCGAGGGATACTTCAGCGGCTTTACGTCGCCGGCGTCGCCGCTCAGCCTGACCTTGAGGGTTGTGGAGTCGCCCACTTCAACGGTGGGCTCGTCTATTTCGGTTGCCAGCTGTGCCGCGCGCAGGCCGGTGGCCGCAAACAGGGCCAGCGCCGCGCAGAGCACTATCCTACCAGTATTTCTCAAGCTTCCTTTTTTCATCATTGCTGCCACCTTTTTGCCGGCGGACAGGGCTCTTCTCCAGGGAGCGGAGAATATTCTGTACCTGCTCGCGGTTCATCTGGCCGCCGCCCTGGCGGTCCCTCTTCTGCTGCTGCCTGTTTTTCTCATTGTTCTGGTTTTTCTTGTCCTGTCCCGGCTTGTCTTTATTCTGCCGGTCCTTGTTCCTGTTATCTTTATTGTCCTTGTTGTCCTTATTCTTATCCTGCTTGTTCTTGTTATCCATCTGCTTCAGCACATACTCTATGTTCTTCTTCGCTTTTCCATAATTGGGATCGATCTTCAGGGCGTTCATGTAGGCCTGGATGGCCTCACGGTAGTTCTTCTGCTTCAGGTAAGCGTTGCCGGTATTGAGGAAGGCCTTTTTCTGAACGTCGCGGTCGTCGGACTGAATCGCCCGCTGGAACCCGGAGATGGCGCCGTCATAATCCTCCAGCATGTAATCGGCGTCGCCCGTATTGAAGGAGAGCTTCTTCTTTTCATCCTCGCCCGGGGCGTACTGTTCCGCCTTTTCGTAATAGCGCTTGGCATTGTTGTACTTCTTTTGCCCGTACTCCTCGTTGCCGCTGGAAACGGCGTCGCGGTAGGGATCGAGCCAGGCTATGGAAATACAAGCCAGGGCAATTAGAAGAAATATGCGCGATGATTTCATATATCTCATACGAATGAATCCATAACAATTACTATTAGAATGCCCATTGCAACAATTGTTACCGGCGGCGCAACAGGCGCCTGACCGCTCCCAGCGCGGTTTTCGCGAATTCCCGGAATCCTTCGAATCCAGCCCGTCCGGTGCTTCTCCGTTCCGGCAGCATCAGCTCGATTGAAAGGATTATGATAAGGATGAAGGCGAAAACCTGGTACTGCTCGCGGGGCTCCTTGATGATGCGCGAACCGTACTTGTTCCTGTGCTGGTCGGTAATGATCTCATTAATGAACCTGAGGCCGGAAAAGCTGTCCGATATATCGATGTAAGAGCCGCGGGTGAGACCGGCGATGCGCTTCAGGAAGGAGACGTCCTTTTTCGTCTTAACCAGGCTGCCGCTGCCGTCGCGGTAATAGCTGTCAGGGGAGGTTTCGCTTCCCGGCGTGGGGATCACCTCGCCGCCGCTGCGGCCTATCCCGACCGTGTAGATCGCCACGTCCATGTCGCGGAAGAGCCTCGCCGCTTCCTCGGCGGTCCCCTCGTGGTCCTCGCCGTCGGTTATAAGCACCAGTATCCGCGACGTGATGCGCTTGGTCGTGAACACGCGGTACGCCTGCTTGAGGGCCATGCCGATGTCCGTTCCCTTCAGGTTGATCGAATCCGGGGACGCGGCGTCAAGGAACATCATGAAGGCGCCGTAATCGTTCGTCAGGGGGCACTGGAGAAAGGCGTCGCCGGAGAAGAGGATCAGGCCCACGCGGTCCCCCTGGAGCGACTCCACGATGAACCGCACGGCGTCCCGGGCGCGCTGGAGCCTGCTCGGATTCACGTCCTGGGCGAGCATGCTGGGGCTCACGTCCAGGGCGATGAGCACGTCGGAGCCCTCGTTGTTCACCTCGCGGACCAGCTCGCCCCACTGTGGCCGGAGCGTTACGAAGGCGAAGAGGATGATAGCCAGGGCGACCAGCGCCTCCCTGGCGACGGCGATCCTCCCGGAGCCCCGTATCAGGTAACGGCGCGCCACGCCGCGGCTCATGATCCGCACGGCCCGCCGCTTCCACGCGATGTAGAAGGCGAAGAGTCCCAGCGCCACGGCGGAGATGGAGATAATGTATATAAGATATGGGTAGTTGCCAAAATGCATCAGGAATCCACCATCACTAAATTGTTACGCCCCCCTGTCCCCCGTAGGGGGCACGGTTCACTAACGATGCTTTAATAATTCATCATTAATAGTATCAATGACATGTTCAATGTTTTGTATGATCTCATTATTATTAAACCTCAATGTTTTAATTCCGAGGCTCAGCATGAAATCATCCCGATATTTGTCATAATCCTTTCTTTCTTTATGTATATCCCCATCTATCTCAATAGCTAATAATTTTCCCCCCTTCGGGGGTCAGGGGGGCATCAAGGGGTCTAGGGCACCTTCCTGTACACGACCGATCTTAGAATGATCTCGGCGAGAAAGAGGGCAGCGGCGGCGAAGAGGAGCCACTGGAACCGGTCGTAGAATTCATGGTACTGTTTCAGCTCGACCTGGCTCTTTTCGAGGCGGTCGATGTCCTTGAAGTTTTGCCACATAACGCCGCTGGAGGTGGCGTTAAAGTATTTCCCGCCCGTTATTTCCGCGATGTTCTTGAGCGAATCCTCGTCGATATCGACCATGATCTGCTGCTTCATCATCGGTATGCCCGAGGGATAGGGTACCGTTTCGCCTTTCTTCCCGATCCCCACCGGGTAGATCTTGATCCCCATCTCCGCGGCGGCCTTCGCCGCCGTTTCCGGATCGATGCTCCCCCTGTTGTTCATGCCGTCGGTCACCAGGAGAATGACCCGGCTCTTCGCCTTGCTGTCCATCATGCGGGCCGTGGCCAGGGCGATGGCGTCGCCGATGGCCGTGCCGTCGACGTGGACCGATTCGAAATCCACCTCCCCCGCGATGTCCTGGATCATCTGGTGCTCGAGGGTGAGGGGGCATTGCAGATACGCCTCGCCGGCGAAGACCACCATGCCGATGCGGTCGGTCTTACGCCGCGCCACGAAATCCTTGATGACCTGCTTGGACACCGTCAGGCGGTTCTTGGGCTGGAAATCCTCGGCGAGCATCGAGAGGGACACGTCCATGGTTATCATGATGTCGACGCCAAGGTTCTTGACGCTGGAGTAGTGCACCCCCTTGCCGGGCCTCGACAGGGCGAGGATGAGAAGAAGGAGCGCCGCGAACCGCAGGGCCGGGAGGAACCGGTAGGTCCGGGCGCGAATCGACTGCCGGGCGCGCACCACCTCTTCGGAGGAAATGGCCACCGCGGCCTCGCGGTTATAGAGCTTCCGGAAGAGGAACCAGAAGAGCATGAGCGCCCACGGGATCAGCAGGAGCAGGAGCATGGGATTTTTAAACTCGAGTTGTGTCACCGCTCATCGCTCCTGAAATCTTCTTCGCCACATCAACGGTTTTCCCAAGGCTCGCGCGGAGATGCTCCGGCGAGGGCGTGAACTCCGCAAACTTGGAAAGGTCCCAGAGGTTGAAGCCGTCCATGATCTGGGCGGCATGGGCGTCATGGATATTCCTCGGGAAGACCTTCTTTATCTTCTTTTCTATTTCATAGGTGGTCATTTCAGCGGCGTCGAAATGGAACTGAAGCGACAGGTACTTCCTGAAGATCATGGATATGCCGAACACGAAATCCTCGATCCTGCCGTCCTCGATGAGCCTGTCGCCGTTGAACTGCTCGATCTCTTTCAGGAAGATATCGATGGGAGGCACAATGACCGGGGCGGTCCGCCGCTCCTCGATGCGCTTCCTGATGTGCCGCCACGCGAAAAAGCCGACGACTCCGAGGACCGCCAGAACCAGGATGAGGATCACCAGGCGCCACCAGTTGCCGCCCAGGGCCAGGGGCGGCTCGACTTCCTCGAACTCTCCCTTTTCATTGACCGCGCCAATCGTCACGGAGGGGGTCTTGTACCCGATGGCGATGCCGTCGGAGCCCTTGATCTCGACGTCCGGCAGCTGCCAGGCGCCGGGCCGGTAAAAGGATATCTGCATCGTCACCGTGATATCGGTCATGGCCTTGTCTGACCGGTCGTCTTTCTTTATGGAATGGATGACATAGAGGGGCACGTACTGGGCCGGGTCTTCCTCGGCCTCTTCTTCGCCTTCTTTTTTGGGGATCGCCTGGGCTTTCTTTTTCTCAGGGAACACCTCTCGCTTTTCCGGCGGAACGATGGTTATGCCGCCAAGGTCCTTTCCGGCGATGGTCACCTTGTAGACAAGGATCGTCCCGACCGTGGCCTTTTCCGGCGTGACCGTGGCCCTGATCTTCGGGGCGTTTACTTCGCCGGCCAGGCCCGTGATGGCCGCCAGCATCATAATTGCAAGGAGCTTCATCTTCATGGCGTCACGCCCTCGTCAGCCTGGTGCGATTGCGCTTCTCGAAAAACCTCAGGATGGGGATCTCGATCGGCTCAGCCGTACTCAATGATATGGCGTTGAACTCGGCCAGGACCGGGAACCTTCCCTTTTCGGGGATGGCGTCGGAGAGGAATACCTTGCCGGTCTCCAGGTCGACGAACTCGGTGAGGCCGAAGAAGCGGATATCCTTCTCCATGGGATCGGAAACCTGCACGGGGATGATATCGTGCTTCCGCCCCAGGAGCTTCATCTTCAGGATAAAGCTCTCGTCCCGGTCAAGGAAATCGGATATGATGAAGATGATGCTCCGTTTTTTAAGAACGCGCTGGATGAAGTCGATGGCCCCGCCGATGTCGGTCCTGCGGCTCCGGGGCCGGCACTTCAATATCTCGTCGAGGACCTTGAGGATGAACTTGCGCCCCTTCTTCGGCTTGATATAGCGCTCGATGCGGTCGGTAAAGAGGCAGGCGCTCACCCGGTCGTTGTTGATCTGGGCCAGGTTCAGGAAGAGGGACGCCACTTCGAGAATCAGGTCGCGCTTGCGCGGCCCCCCGCCGAACTCGGTGGAGCCGGACATGTCGATCATCAGCACCACCGAGAGCTCGCGCTCCTCGATATACTGCTTCACGTAGAGGTTGCGCATGCGCGCCGACACGTTCCAGTCGATGCTCCGGATGTCGTCGCCGTACTGGTATTCCCGGACAGAATCGAAGGACAGCCCGTGGCCCTTGAAGGCGGAGTGGTACTCCCCCATGAACAGGGTGTTGATCTTCTTCCCGGGCTGGAGCCGTATCTTCTTTAAAAGCGAGAGCTCCTGCGCTTCCACCTAGGGGACCTCCACGGAATCAAAGAGCAGTTTCACCACGTCGTCGGCGCTCTTGCCGTCGGCCTCGGCCTCGTAGGAGAGGATGATGCGGTGGCGCAGCACGTCCGCGCCGATCTCCTTGATGTCGTCCGGCGTGACGAAGCCGCGGCCGCGGATAAAGGCAATGCACCGGGACGCCTTCATCAGGGCGATGGAGGCCCGGGGGCTGGCCCCGAACTCGATGTATTTCTTGAGCTCCTTCCGCGACGGCTTCCGCGTCTCGCCCACGATGGTGACGATGTAATCGATGAGCTTGTCGTCGATGTATATCTTTTCTATGATCTCGGCCTTCTTCGCGATCTTCTCCGGCGCCAGGACCTTCTTGACATTGTCCACTTTAATATCGCTGAAGCGGTTCAGGATCTCCTTCTCCTCCTGGTGCGTGGGATAGTCCACCAGCACCTTCATAAAGAAGCGGTCCAGCTGCGCCTCCGGAAGGGGATAGGTCCCCTCCTGCTCGATGGGGTTCTCCGTGGCCAGGACCATGAAGGGCTTCTCCAGGGTATAGGTCTCCTCGCCGATGGTCACCTGTTTTTCCTCCATGGCCTGGAGGAGGGCCGACTGCACCTTGGCCGGGGCGCGGTTGATCTCGTCAGCCAGGAGAAGGTTTGTGAAGATCGGGCCCTTCTTGGTGAAGAAGTCCATCTCCTTCGGATTGTAGATGCGCGTGCCGATGAGGTCCGCCGGAAGAAGGTCCGGCGTGAACTGCACGCGCTGGAACGACGTGTCAATGGAGCGGGAAAAGGCGCGGATGGCCAGGGTCTTGGCCAGGCCCGGCAGGCCCTCGAGAAGGACGTGGCCCCCGGATATATAGGAAATCAGGATCCGGTCCACCAGGGCTTCCTGCCCCACGATGACCCTGGCGATCTCTTCCTTTATTTTGGCCACAAAGTCATTTTCGGCCTTCACCTTTTCGGTGAGCTTTTCGATTTCGGCATAATCCATAGGATCACTCCCCATATAATAGAAGTACAGGTATCTTTTACGAAATGTAAAATATCACTTTTTTTGTCTACCAGAAAATGGGCGGAATTCGTCCCTCCCCCGGCAACTCCACCCGGGTATGAGTATAAATTAGCAGTTTGCTGAAAAACAGCGAACTGCTAAACGATACATGGATGTATCGCCATTTTTCGAGGCATTAGCTGAGAAAAATGTGAGGTTTTACGAATTCACTTCGTAAAACCGACCCTGAAAAACTCCAAGGAAGGAGTTTTTCAGGAAACTGTTAGAATAATATGTATATCCACCATTATTCTTGTTACATGTAAGTTTTATAATATTAGTATTGACATGATTCAAATTAATAGTATTATACCTGATAAAACAATCACCAGGAGGAAGTGGACATGAAAAAAACTTGTATCATTCTTATCACTTTTTCATTGATAGCTGTGGTTTTTGTGGGATGCAAAAAGACCCTGTCGGTCGAATGCGCCACTAAAATGAGGGATGTCAACGTGCAGGACAAGAAGGTCGGCGCGTCGTTCACGGTTACCTGCCCGGCCAACTGTGACATGGGATTCGTATGGGGAACAGACACCTATACCACCGACTCATCGGTCTGCATGGCCGGTATCCACGCCGGCGTCATTCCGAAAGACAAGGGCGGCGCAGTCAAGGTTCTCGTGGTCAAAGGCCTGGACAAGTATGATGGAAGCGAGCGCAACGGCGTCAAATCCGACGACTGGAAAGTATCCTGGGGCGATACGGCCTTCCAGGTGGCCAAGTAGCACTACTAATTATCACAACTGTCCCGGAACTGCATTCCGTTCCGGGACAGGTTAATAATCACTAAAATCTC
This sequence comes from Spirochaetota bacterium, assembly GCA_017999915.1. Classification (NCBI taxonomy): domain Bacteria; kingdom Pseudomonadati; phylum Spirochaetota; species Spirochaetota bacterium. The sequence goes on along the minus strand of JAGNKX010000021.1, from coordinate 67,377 downwards.
ATCGACATCCCCAATCCAAAACAAGGCTTGCCCTTCATCCAGTCAACGACACTGAAATACTGCGATGGGATAAAAACATCCACATTATTATTCGAATTGTATGAATCCACCTGAAAATTCACTGCATAATATATGCTGCGGCCGATGAATGTCAGCAGCATTGCAGCGGCGAAGCCGCCTAATGAACCGCTGGTGATATACATAACTTCTTTATAATTTTTTAGTTTGTGAATTTTAGTACGTGTTTTACCCCATTCAATAAAATAATTAGTACCAAATAAAGCATATGGACCGGACCATCCAATAATATAAGGCGCATTTGTAAAATAAAAGAAATCTATTTTTTCTTCTTTAAAATAACGGGAACTCTTTACTTTATAATCATTTTCACCGACCGCAAAAACGATCAATGATGATATTCCCGATGCCACTGACAGCCATAATGTCGGATCCTTATGAAGATATAACGGTGATGATGGAGAACGATAATTTGGTGTATTGACATAGGAACCATCTTTTTTATAAAGCGTCCTCCCCGTTATTCTATAGGTCAGCTTGTCGCAGAAGCGCTCCACCATGTAAAACTCATCGTCTTTCGAAATGGCCCGCTCCTTTTCCGATAACTCGGCGATACCCTTTTCCACGTCCACGACCCGTCCGGTCACCGCCACGTTGTTGCCGAACTTCATGACGGTCCCCACCAGGATCTTCCGCGCGCTCAGGAGCTTCCCCACCTGGACCGCGCAGGTCACATCGGTGCACCCGGTCATCTGGAACCCCTGCTCCTTCAGGATTTTACCAACCTGGGCCCGTTCAAGAACGACATACCTTCCGGAATTCACCATCTCGTTACGGATCAATTCGGAAACCTTTACTGCTTCGGCCCTTGGCACATCCTGGGCATTGAAATCCATAACTGCAATGGTCATCTTCTCCGCAGCTGAAAGCGGCAGGGCGATCGCCATGGCGGCGAACCATGCTGAAATCATTTTTTTCATCAACCCACTCCCCCGATTCTTTTTCTTATTTCAGGCTTTGAATGGCCTTTTCCAGCCGGAGGACCGTATCCTCTCCGGCGCCCACCGCACTGAATACGATATGCCCCGCCGCATCGACCAGGAAGGCGGCGGGAAGCTCCTTTTTCGGATTGTACTTCGCTATCACCACCTGGTACATATCAATGAGATAATCATGGTCGATGCCCGCATTCCTTAAAAATCTGCCCGCCTTCTCCTTTGCCGTGCCGCCGGAATCGTTGGCGTCCACGGCAATTAAAACCAGCGAGATATTTTTCCGCTTTTTATATTTTTTCTCCAACTCGATCAGCATCGGCAGCTCCCTGGCGCAGGGACGGCAGTAGCTGGCGAAGAAGGAAATGAGGAGGTTGCCCCTGAAGGAGGACCTGAACACCATGGCGCCCCGGTTATCCGGCAGGGCGAAGCCGGGGGCCTGTCCAGGTGCGCCCGCCAAAGGCAGAACCGCTGTTACAATGAACAACAGCATCCCGAAACGCTTGGTCATTGTCATCTGATAAACGAAATTGTTTGATATGGTATCGCTGGCTGATTAGCATTAGCCGATACAATGACAGAATAGTATATGGATGGTTTTATGATCAATCCTTTTTCCAGTGGTGAACAATCCGAATATAGAATAACCGAACAAAAACAGAAAATTGTCACGACAGATGAATAAATACCTCAAACGTCCAATTTTGGCTTGATAAAAAATCAAATTCCCTTCCATATTGTATATAAAGCTACCTCATGGGTTTCACGCACCGCTTGGCAATATATAGTACAGTACATCGCGAACCATAACCAGATTAAGGAGGAACACCATGCCTGATTATAGCAAAGATTTCTTAAAGGCCCTCGAAGTCGGGCGGCCCCCCAACATAACCAAGCTCTTCCCCAATTCGAAAGCCCTGATCGTGAGCGGCAAGGTAATCGACCGCGCCATGATAGCCAAGGGTAACTCCATCTCCATAGCCGCCAATGTCCGCAACAGCTTCGTGATCCGCGGCACCCTGATGGCCGCCCAGCGCGCCAACGCGGCCGTCATCCTGGAGATCGCCAAGTCCGAGGGCGGCGCCAAGGCCTACTGCGCGGTCAACTACTGGAACATGGCGGCCCTCATAGACCAGGTCTGCAACGAACTGGGCATCACCGTGCCCGTCGCCATCCACGCCGACCACTACGGGATCCAGAACGACAAGGACCTCGCCGCGGCCAAGATCGAGATACCGACCATGTTCGAGGCGGGCATCACGTCCATTGCGATCGACGCGTCGCACCTGACCGATGACAAGAACCTCCTGGCCAGCATCGAGCTCAATCCCCTCGTGCCCAAGTGGGCGGGCCTCGAGACGGAGGTGGGCGAGATCAAGGGCAAGGAAGGGCTGTCGACGCCGGAAGAGGCCCTCTTCCTGATCCAGGGCCTGAACGCCCATGACATCTTCCCCGACTGGATCGCCCTGAACAACGGCACCACCCACGGCATCGAGGAAAGCGACGCCGGGATACAGGTGGACCTGACCGCAAAGATCCACCAGGCCATCGAGAAATACAAGGTCTCCGGCGCCCAGCACGGCACTTCCGGGAACAGCTCGGATCGGCTCCGCCAGATCGCGCAGAAGACCAGGACCACCAAGGCCAACGTGGCCACGGCCCTGCAGATGATATCCTGGGGCCTCGAGGTGAACGACTACGGCAACGCCCAGCTGGACGCGAACAAGAATTTCAAGAAGGTGAAGGGCGCAGGCGTAACAGAGGAGATGTGGGAGGAGATGGTCAAGTACGCCACGGAGAAAACCCTGAAGGCGGGGGACTACAAAAAGCTGAACCTCCCCTTCGAGAACAAGCTCACCGGCCTGCCGGCGGACGTGCGCGGCCGCATGGCCAAGGGCGTTGAGGATTTCGTGTACAACATGCTCGTGAACGTCCTCAATGCCAAGGACACGGCGCCGCTGGGCATCGACGCCATCCTCAAGGCAAATTCCTATGACCTGGGGCCCAAGGCGGCCCGCATGGAAGACCCGAAGGAGTGGACCAAGGACAGGATCGTCGAGAAGGCGAAGGCCTTTGTCAAGGTGCAGGACGGCAAGGACCACAGCGACTAGGATACTGGATAAATCATTGGAATCGGAGGTCCCCCCCCTCGATGGGGGCCGCTCTCGGCCATCCATGGCCTCCGCGGCATTGGGACATCCTGTCCGGCAGATGTCGGGTGGGGGTGAAAGATCCAATCAATCACCCTCCCCTATCCCCTCCCATCAAGGGAAAGGGATTTTTACTGTAACAAAATCTGCATAAATTTTTTCTTACAAAAAATAATACGAATCCTGCGAGGAATGATGAATTATCTGGCAGTTCTCTTAATAATCGGCCTGCTTATCTTAATCCATGAGCTGGGCCACTTCATTGCCGCCAGGGCAGTGGGAGTGCCGATCGAGGTGTTCTCCGTCGGTTTCGGGCCGGCCCTGTGGAAAAAAACCATCGGCGGCACCGAATACCGTCTCTCCCTGGTGCCGCTGGGTGGATACGTACTACCCGCCGTGAAAGACGAACAGGACTATTTCCGCATTCCCATCTACAAGCGTATTATCTTTTCCCTGGGCGGACCGGCGGCCAACCTGCTGCCGATCCTGATCCTCTTCGGCGCCCTGAACATCTTGCAGGCGGGCTTTTCATTTGCCGGCATCGCCATCGAGCCGTTCCGCCAGACAGCTGACTTGATACACAGGATTTTCATCGCCTTCGGAAACCTCTTCGCCAAGCCCGGCAATGTCTCGGGCATCGTCGGCATACTCCATGACGGGGGCAAGTTCATCGGCGGCGACGGTGTCAACGCAATACGGCTGACGGTCATCATCAGCGCAAACCTCGCGATCTTCAACCTGCTGCCGCTGCCGGTCCTCGACGGCGGGAAAATACTCTTTTGCATCCTGGAAAAGATCAGCGTCCGCCTCAGGCCGCTCTTCGTGCCGATCATGGTCATCGGATGGCTGCTGATCATCGGACTGATGATATACGCGACGGTCATGGACGTGGGCAGGCTTCTCGTCAGCTACGCCTGAGGATGAGGCCCTGCGCGCAGCCACGATGGGCACGTCGCTTCGCAAGGTGACACTATGAAGCTATGGACGACAACGATAATCATCGCCCTTGTCTGTTCGACGGCGGGATACGCCCTGGTGTCGGACTTCAACGGCACCTACAAGAAAATGCCGACCTACATGGACCCCTGGTGCGGCAAATCGATCGAAATACAGAAAATCCGCTTCAACAAATTCCGCATCTCCTGGGAGCTGATCACCGGCGAGCGGTCGGTCGTTGAGCTTTCGGGAAAAATCGACGGCGACACCCTCGATTTCCGCAATAGAAAAGGAGACAACCTGTACGGGTACACCTACTCGCTGATGGACGGCAAGAACACCCTCGAGGTGATCCTCACCGTACCGGAGAGAAAAGTCGTCTGCCGCTTCAGCCGCGAGATAAAAAAATCCCCCTTCAATTGAGCCAGAGCAGGTACCGGAGTTTCATTCCGATAGGCTCCAAGCCCGCGTCAATCTCACGCTTCATCCGCTTCAGGCGCGACGTGAGGAGAGACATCTTTTTATCATAGCGGTAATACTCGCCGAAGACCGCGTGGAGCATCCCTTCAAGGTCACGGGTGCGTTCCAGCATGATCAGATCGTTAAGATTTATCGCTACATCCTTGGGATGATCGAACATCCTCCCGATATCCAGGTACCCCTTCGGCATCTGCTCTATCTTCATCTGAAGTAATTCGGCCACATCTGCAAGGCGCAGGCCCTCATCGCCCTTCACCAGCTTCCGCACATCAGATATAACTCCCTCCCATGTCTTGTAGAGCTCCTCGTCAACGGGAAGGGGCATGGGATGATCCTTCTGCCGGGGATTGGGGACCCATTCGCGCTCGTCATCGGTTTCGGCCAGATAGGCGCGGCGCGCCTCTTCCGCGCAGTCGAGGCCCGCTAGGATCTCTTTCCGCGCCTTCGCTATCAGCGAACGATCCAGCATCTTTATCCTGATCTCAATGATGTTTTTAAACCCGCCGATCGCGAAGGTGTTAATGATCGACCAGTCATATGCCAGGGCTATATTCAACGCAGCCATCTGGAAATTAATGAAAGCGCGCGCCCAGTGCGCATCGCCCACGTCATAGCGATACAGGGGCCTGCGGCGGGGATCGTTCTCGGGCAATTTCTTCCCCTCCGCGTCGAGCTCTATCTCAAGGAGGGCCCTGTCGCGGCTTTCGATTCTGCCGTCGCCGTTCCAGTCGAATTCCCACCGGGCCGGCGCAAGGTCGAGAAAAACATCCTTGCAGCGCGACGCCTTTTCGAGATCGGAATCGACAAGGGCAAACTCACCATTGGCCTTCTGAACCGCGGCGCGCAAAAAATAGAGGTCATAGCCCTTGTGGCGCGACCCCCGGGACCACACGTCCATGGCGTCGGCGGACAGCGCCCGTACCGCCATACCATAGCGGGCAATGCCCCGCACCAGCAGGGCGTAGCAGTTTCCGCCATCCCGGCCGATGGCTGTATTCGACAAATTCAGGGCATCGGCGAATTTTCCAGCCCTGAGGGCCTCGGCCGCGGGTTTCGAATCCTCAATCCTCTTTGTGGCATCCTGGGTCGTCACGCAGAAGGTCATGGAAAAAAATACGGTCATAGCAATAAGCAGAACAATCTTTTTCATCGGGCACCTGCCATTGGATAAATGGGAATTGTGATGGATTAAGAGGGAAGTTTAGAGAATATCCGCCGGGTTTGTCCAATACTTATTTTTTGTACAGGTTTTTCTATTATTGTTTCGATTGTTATCGGTAATAACCGGGGTCAGAGCATTGTTCAGACCGATTGTTATCGGCCTTATTAATTGCGCATCAGGCCGGCGATATGCTTCACCTGGGCCGTCAGGTTCGTGAGATAGGCATTGCGCTCCTGTAAAATAGTCCCCTTCTCGTCATACTCCTTCCGCGCCATGGTCTCGATGGCTCGCTCCAGGTCGCCGCCGGCATCGTTGATGTACTGCTCGATAAGGGCGCGGTATTCAAAGGTGGCAGCGCGGGATCTTCTTAAAAAATCGGAGGCATCATCGTCCGTAAGAACCCAGCCGTGGCCGATGCCTATCAGCGCCGGCTCCAGCGCGATCATCTTATCCAGAGATGCCAGATAGTCGTCATATGAAGAGAGAAACTCGACCTGCGGCTCCTCCCCTTCCTTTCCGAGGGGTACTCCGGCCGCCTCACCCGGGAACAGGGCCTTCAATTCAGGGATATAAAAAGCCAGGGAATCCCTGGTGTGGCCCGGCACTTCATAGACTCGGCAGGTCAGACCGCCCAGATCGAACTCGTCCCCTTCTTTAAGGGAAAGATCAAAATTCATGGGCCTGATGGTCAGGTCTTCGTCACCGGCAATATCCTTGAACAGACCGCGCTGGATCTCCGATAGGCGGTTCATCATGGCAAGGACCGATTCCTTCTGCAACAGCGGCGCCACCCTTTCATGGGCGCCTATGGCAAGACCGGGAATGTTACGCTTCAGGTAGCTCGCCGCGCCCAGGTGATCGTAATGAGAATGGGTAATGAAGAGATAATTGAGCCTGTTCGCGTCGCCCAGTATGTCCCTGATGGATTTCAGGTACAGCGGTGCCATGAGATTCATGCCGCACTCCACCATGAGGTTTTTCTTGTCGCCCCTGATCACGTAGCCGGGATATGCCGCGTTGGCCGCCACGTGAATGTGTTCGTGTATTGCGCCGCTAGCTAATTGTTTCATTGGATTCCTGGTGTTAGAGTATATATCTTGCGGATTATAATGCAACCCCGGCCGGTGGCAGTTCCGGCCGGGGCAGGATTTCATTTTGGGTCCTTTATGCCGCCGCTTTTCTGGTCTGCATGAACTGCTTGATACTCAGCACGATCACCCCCATCGACAGGCAGAGAAGGAGTATGTCTCCGGCCGACAGCATCCAGTTCCCTTTAGGTATATACTCGTTTACCAGTATCACCACAAGGGCGACAATGGTGGTCACCAGCATGAAAAATCCCGGTATCATGACAAAAAGATACTTCTTGCCCCTCTTCATGAGCCAGATACTGACGGTGATCAGCGAGAGGGCCGCCAGGAGCTGGTTGGCGGAGCCGAAAAGGTTCCAGAGTTGCTTGAAGGCGTTGAAATAGGCAAGGATGAACATCAGCACGACGCAAAGCAGGGAATTGAAAATATAGGTGTTAAGTATCTTCGGCACTTTTTTGAATATCATGCGCCAGAGCTCTTCAAAAAGATAGCGGTTAAGGCGTACCGCGGTGTCAAGGGTGGTGACGACAAATCCCTCCACCATGAGGATGCCGAAAACAGCTCCGTACACCACCGGAAGGCCCACCGATTTGTTCAACAGGCCCCCGACGCCCAGGGCAAAGGCCAGCACCGGGTTTGCCTTGACAGCCGGATCCACGGGAAAAACTATGCCGCAGAGCTTGTCGTAGCTCAGGCCACAGCCGATGGTGATGATGACCATCAAAGCCAAAAGCGCCTCCAGCGACATGCCGCCGTAGGCCACCATCCTGGAATCGGGCCTTTCATAATTCACCTGCTTGGCCGTGGTACCCCCGGCAACCAGGGCATGGAATCCGCTGATGGCACCGCAGGCCACTGTGATGAATAGGATGGGCCACACGTACCCGAGGTGCTGCGCCCCCACATCCAGGTTGAACATCGGGGCCTCGACCGCGGCGCCCTGGAAGCCAAGAACCAGGCTGCCTACGAGCATACCAAGGACCCCTCCGTACAGCAGGAAGGAGTTGGTGAAGTCCCGGGGCTGAAGCACCAGCCATACCGGGACGCCGGCGGCGAATACAGTGTAAATGGAAAGGATGACCATCCAGATGAATGAATCTATTTTTATCGGAAACATCAGGCCGATCTCTATGGAAATTGCGCAAACTGCGATGGCCACGATGGACATGATCCACGCGTTGGCTTTCCGCTTGTAGAGAAAATAACCGAGGATGGGTGCGCAACAGGTTATGACAATGACAGAGGTTGAGGCTATACCGCCGATGACGGCGTAGGTGACGCCGTTCTCCACCACGGTGCGGATACCCAGATCGCCGGTGCCGAAAAACTCAACCGGGTATTTAGATGAAAGCGCCGTTGTGGTAAGGGTCAGGAAAACCGAAGTCACCATGAGCAACATGATGATGGTAAATCCGATGAAGAGGAGGAAACCAGTACGGCCCAGGGTCTTTTCCGCTATCTCCGCGATGGACCGTCCCTTTTCCCGCATGGACGCCAGGAGCACCGAATAATCATGGACAGCTCCGATAAAGATGGTTCCCACGATTATCCAGAGCCATACCGGCGCGAAGCCGAAGATGAGGCCGACACAGGGACCGATGATGGGACCGCCGCCGGCAATGGACGCGAAGTGGTGGCCGAAGATGACAATCTTGTGGGTGGGAACGTAATCAACGCCGTCTTCGAACTCGACCGCAGGGGTTGTATGGGTGCCGTCAACATCGAAATTCTTTTCGATGAATTTCCCGTAGAAAAAGTAGCCGATAAGAAGCGCGATAATGGAAATACCCAGGATAAGAAGCAGGTTCATTGGCAGGCCTCCGGAAGAGGATTAGATAGTGGATATTGTTGTGATAAATATCAGGCACGTCAATAAAAAAAGACATAAAAAATGTGATGTCCGCCCTATGGCTGCGATTCGATTATATTGATAATGGCCATGGCGTTCAGAACCGCCTTGGGTACGAAGGAGGATCTGACCGCGTATTCCTGCTCCTTTGATCCGTCCGGCGAGTGCTCAGAGCAGTGGGGGTTGCCGCCGGCGGGCCCCAATCCGTCTATGGTGGGCATGAAATCCCAGAAGTAGTTGCCATCGGAGAGGCCGCCGCGCCTTTCGAGGTTGACCGTAAGATCGAGGAGCCTCCCCGCCGATTCCCAGAAGGAATGGAGCCGCTTCGAGGCGGGGTTATCCGGCCAGGCAGGGACTTTGCGAACCATCTCGACGGTGGTGCGGCAGGAGAAGCCGCCGTCGGCGCTCTTCACGCTGGAATAGCCGTCCAGCTCGAGGATATCAACAAGGGCCCTGTCGAACACTGCCGGGGAGAAGGCCCTCATCTCGGCATAGGCCTCGGCAAAGTGAGGAACCCGGTTTATCTGGGAGCCGCCGGCTATCCTGCCGACATTGACCGTCAGCTCTTTGCTATAATCGGTGATGCCCTCGATCTTCCCTATGACATCGGCCAGCTGCATTATGGCGCTGGCGCCGTTCTTATGGGACACGCCGGAATGGGCGCCCTTCCCCTCGGCGGTGATGCGGATCTCCGCCCTTCCCTTCCGGGATGTAACCACGCTGAAGGCAGTGTCACGTATCCTGCCGGCCTCGAATATCAGGCAGCCGAGGCCGCCGGCGCCGACGCGAATGCGGCAGAGATCTCCGAAATCGACAGATTCGGTTTCCTCCGAGGCGTCGAGAAGCAGCGACCAGGACACGGCGTCGAGGGCATCCGGCGCCGCGTGCTTCAGGGCCTCCAGAGTCATGAGCATCACGACGGTGCCTCCCTTGATGTCCTCTGTGCCGGGCCCGTAGATGCGGTCCCCCTCGAGGCGCCAGCGGAAATTGTTCCGCTCCTCCTCCTCCGGGCTGAAAACCGTGTCCAGGTGGGATGCGCAGCCGATAACAATCGGGGATTTCCCGTTTCTGGAAAGGACCAGGTGCTTCCCATAGGAAGGATTTACCGATTGCACCCGCTCATCGGTAAAACCAAGGTCGCAAAACACCTCAGCCGTGTAGTCAGCCAGACGGTTTACACCGGCCGGATTATGGGTAAAGGAGTTAATCCCGATCATGCCCTTGAGAATATCCATATAGCGGGGCATGCCTTTTCCGAGGAAGGAGTGCATGATATCGGCTGTTTCTTTATTAAAGTGGCTCATGTTTCAGGTCACCGGGGATGATTTTTAGAGTTTTACTCTGGCACCCATTTTTTTTGATGGATTACCGATAACTATCGGCATATTCACTCTATACTCATACCCTTGCTCTGACACCTTCACAGGGCAAGTATTTTATTGAGACTATAGGCATTTTAATCACAAAACACCAGGGATCAATAATGAAAGGAATTAGCATTTGTTTAGCTCTTAAAAACTTCATAACTTTGAATTCAGATTGTGGAGGATTCATGTTAGTTCTTGACAGATAATAAATATGACATAAAAATCAGATCAGCATAATCACCCAGATCAGGAAGCGAATATGAATACATCAGTAAAGGGATTGCGCCCTATCCAAATAGAAGCAACCACCCTGCCGGACGCATGGTTCCAGACCGTGTATAAATGCCTTGAAGTAGGCAGGGACTTCGTTATCGACCGCGGATCATACGCCGGCGAGAAACGACTCGAGTTCGACTTTATCACCGTGCATATCAAAAGGCCGGGAGAACACCCTCTGCTTCCCCAGATACCGGGCCAGTACAAACTGCCCAATCCGGTGGCTGACGATTACCTGACGGACTACCTGCCTTACCTGATGACGGGGGAAGCAAAACCGGGAGAATCCTACACTTACGGCCAGCGCATCTGCAAGTATCCTATACCGACAGGCTACGCGGAAAAGTACGATACCCACGGATATGAGCATATCCTTATTCAGGATCGGGAAATCTGGGAAGATCGAAAAATAATCAACGAGGAAGACGGAAGGTTCTATATCAACCAGATGGAACTCTGCATCTGGACCTACAGGAACAAGGGTCACCGCAACAACCAGATGGTGCTCCAGGTGGCTCACCCGGCGGACATGGTCCTCCTGGACCCGCCCTGCCTGCGCCTCATCGACACCCGCATCCAGGATGGCAGGCTCAATTTCATCATCTATTTCAGATCCTGGGACCTCTGGGGCGGCTTCCCCGCAAACCTGGCCGCCATGCAGATGATGAAGGAATACATGGCCTCCGAGATCGGCGTCGAGGACGGCGAGATCATTGCCTGCTCCAAGGGGCTTCATATCTATGACTATGTCTGGGAGCTGGCGGAGTGCATCAGGGGAAAGACGATAGAGGAGTTTCGCGACGGAAAGTGATTTACTTACTCTGGCCCCTGCTTGCAAAAATGGTTTGACATGGCTCTCATTTATATATTTCTAACAATGAATTTTTCTTTTTAATAACACCTGCGCGAGGCCCCGATGGAATTTATTCATGAAATCATCAAATGGATCAACGGCTACCTCTGGGGGCCGCCGATGCTGGTCATCCTCTTTGGCACGCACCTGTTCCTCACCTTCAGGCTGAAGTTCATCCAGCGCTATATCGGCCTTGCCATAAAACTCTCCTTTTCAAGGGATACAGACGGTCATGGCGATGTGCATCACTTCGGCGCTCTCACCACCGCCCTGGCCGCCACTATCGGTACCGGCAATATCGTGGGCGTGGCCACGGCCGTGGCACTGGGAGGGCCAGGCGCAGTGCTCTGGTGCTGGCTCACCGGCGTATTTGGATTCGCAACCAAGTACGGCGAGGCGGTGCTATCGGTCAAGTACCGGGTGAAAACATCGGACGGCACCATGCTGGGAGGGCCCATGTACGCCCTCGAACGGGGTTTGGGGAAAAGATGGCTGGCGGTTCTTTTCTGCGTTTTCACGTCCATCGCCGCCTTTGGCATCGGCAACATGGTCCAGGCCAACTCCATATCGACCCTGGCCAAGGAAACCCTGGGCGCTCCCCTCTGGGTAACGGGATTATTCGTCACCATAATCACCGGAGTGGTTATTCTAGGCGGAGTTAAATCAATAGCGCGTGTATGCACCCTTCTGGTCCCCTTCATGGCTGTCTTCTACATCATCGGGTGCCTCATCATCCTTTTCATCAACCGCGAGGTGATGCTGCAGACAATCATCCTCATCGGCCAGTCGGCCTTCACACCCCAGGCCGCCGGCGGCGGATTTATCGGCTCATCGGTCATGATGGCCGCCCGCTTCGGCATCGCCCGGGGTCTTTTCTCAAACGAGGCGGGCCTGGGATCAGCGCCCATCGTGGCTGCGGCGGCGAAAACGAACAATCCGGTCAAGCAGGCGCTGGTCTCGGCCACCGGCACCTTCTGGGACACGGTGGTGGTCTGCGCCATTACGGGCCTCGTGCTGGTGAGCACCATCATACGATTTCCAAACGACTTCGGATCGATCAACGGCGCGGTCATGACCAAGCGGGCCTTCGCGGAGATACCCGTGGTGGGTCCGATAATCCTCACCGTGGGACTTCTCACCTTCGTTTATTCGACGATACTGGGCTGGTCCTACTACGGCGAGCGCTCCGTGGAATACCTCTTCGGCAAGAGGTCGATAGTCCCCTACCGGGTCCTATGGGTGCTGGCTGTCATGGTGGGCTCCGTGGTATCGCTCCCCCTGGTATGGGATATGGCGGACATGATGAACATGCTCATGGCTATCCCGAACCTGATCGCCCTGATTCTCCTGAGCGGAATCATCGTAGCGGAAACCAGGAAGTACCTGTGGGATGGAAGCGTCCATGACACCGCAACGGATTCCCATGATTATGCTGCCGGACGAGTGAAGGCTGAAGCAGAATAATCAGACGAGAGCTGCATTGGGGCAATGCATAAAGATACAATCCGTCACTCAACCATTGACTTGATTTCATTGATGGCGTGGCGCGCCTCACCGCGCACCCGCTTGTTCCGGTCCTCAAGGGCCGGCGCGAGCGCATCGATCGACGCTTTACCGGCGATCCTTCCCAGGGCCCTGACCGCTTCAAGGCGCACATCATAAAACTTATCATTGAGCAGCTTTGACAGCGCCTCCACTGAGGACGGATCGCCGAAGACGGCAATGGACCGCGCCGCCTCAAGGCGCACCCCCTTATACTTGTCCCGGCAGGCCCGGTGAAGGAGCGGAAGGCCTTCTCTGGTTCCTTCGATGCCGATCTTCCTGGCCGTCTCGATACGATCAGGGACCAGGCCCCCCATGCCGCGGATAAGCTGTATGTAACGCGTGTCATTGAGCGCCATGCTTATCCGGGGGGAATCGATATTCTCAAGGCAGGCTCGGGCAGCGCTTCGTACGCCGGCGTCCGGGTCAGCAAGGAGTCCGATCAAATGGTCGATGCTTGCATCATTGCCTATGCCGCACAGGGCCTGGGCGACCTTGGTCCTCATATCGGTGTGCCGGTCGTTCAGAAATTCAGCGATTTTTGACACCAGGTGGCCGCTTCCCGTCGAGCCCGCGGCCTCAATGGCGTGAAGCTTGACGATGCCGTTCCGGTCCTCCAGGGCCAGGACCACCGCCTCCAGGATGGGACCGTCCACGTCGCGGCCGCGGCCGACAATGATCTTCAGCAGGCTTATCTTTTCCCTTCTGGTGCCGTTCGATATCAATTCGACAAGGTTCTTCGAAAGGAGCGGCGCGCCCAGAGCCGCGAACTTCAGCGTCGCCGCGGTCCTCGCGCGCTCGTCAGTATCATTGAGCATCTTTTTCAGCCTGCCGATTATCTCATCGCTGATCTGCTTTTCCCCGGCCAGGGCCAGAAAGGCATGGTAGCGGACAGATGAGCTCCTGTGATCAAGACACTTGACCAGCCCGGCAAGATCATTCTTTTTTCTCATCCTCTCAATATTCGGCGAAAAGAGCCCCATGGCACACCTCCATTAAAAGCCTCCGGTATCATCACTACTTTTTGAATGATAATAAGGAAAGATAAATGTCAATACTAATCCAATTGTACTCTTTTTAATATTGACTTGACATGACCATTATTCACTCCATCATACCGAAAACAATTTCAGGGGAAACGAATGGGACATCTCGGACCAAAAGAACTATATCTGCAACTGGGCGAAAAAATAGACGGCCTCGGCACCAGGATACCAAGAAATGAAACACTGAACAAAATCCTGAAAGAGCTATACACCCCTGAAGAGGCCGAAGTGGTTGCCACAATGCCCTACGGACTTGCCACCCTCGACCGGATATCGGACATCACCGGCTTTGAGCCTGCGAAGCTCCAAAATATCCTGGAGGGACTGGCGCACAAGGGCCTTGTCATCGACCTGTGGGCCCAGGACGAATACCACTACATGCCTTCTCCCATGGTCATCGGCGTCTTCGAATTCACCATGATGCGCACCCGGGGAGAGCTCAATTACAAAAAATGGGCCGGCCTTTTCAACGAATACCTGACCGGCGGTTTTTTCGACGTCAACCATGATGACAACCAGGTTATATCCATTATGCGTTCAATCCCCCATGAGGGTTCGATCGAAGAATCTGAATACACGGAAATACTGGATTACGAAAAAGCCGAAGCCATCATCCGGGATCACGAGACATTCTCCATCGGCACCTGCTCCTGCCGGCACAAGAAGAAGCACGCCGGCATCAAGGGCTGCGCCATGCCTCTCAATACCTGTTCCACCTTCGGTTACGCGGCCGACTACTGGATCAGGAACAAGCTGGCGAAAAAAGTGTCCCGCACGGAGATGCTTGAAAACATCGCCCGCTCCAGGGAACTGGGGCTTGCCTTCTGCGGCGACAACGTGAAGAACAATGTAACCTTCATCTGCCACTGCTGCAAGTGCTGCTGCGTAGCTCTCTCCGGCATCAGCAAGTACGGATACGCCAATGCGGTTGCGACATCGAACTACATTGCCCTCTGCCACGATGAGAAATGCACCGGCTGCGGCATTTGCGCAAAAGCCTGTCCGATAGATGCAATTGAGATGCGGCCCGTGCAAAGGCCCGGATCAAAAAGAAGGATGGAACCGGTCATCGATACCGCCTACTGCCTGGGCTGCGGCGTCTGCGCGGTCAAATGCCCAAAAAACGCAATGAAGCTGACCCACCGGAAAAGCCGCGTGTTGCACCCGGAAAACGTATTTGAAAAGGTAATTCTGAGAAACCTGGAGCTTGGCACACTTCAAAACCAGATCTTCGACAATCCGGAGAGTGTGACGCAGAAATTTATGCGGGGCCTGGTGGGAGGATTTCTCCGCATTCCGATAGTTAAACGAAATCTCATGAGCGAACAAATGCGTTCCCGCTTTCTCGACGTGATGAAAAAAGGCGTTGCCCTTCAGGGCAAAGGATGGGTTATGAAATTATAATTTTCGGAGGATCCGATCGGATTAATCAATGGGTGCTCTTTTTAGACCGAACACTCTTTTCCGCATCCAGCCAGTCCGTTATTTCATTACCCGGCGTATTATCGTTCATCCTCTTGATGTAATTGTAATATGCCAGTATTCTTATCTCATCCTGAAATCCGGAAAATTCAATGGTTGCTTCACTTTTCTTTTTTTTATTTCGCAGGATGCCGATTTTCGAGACCGCCTGTTCGGTCGTGTTTTTTTTAGATAGCATCGCACTCCCTCCTGAACCTGTATTTACGTTCTATTGATCTATAAAGAAATGGTCCATGACACTGCTTTTTATGATAAACATATTAATATTAATATATAAAATCAACATTATAAGCAACATAAATTAGCATTTAACTAATAAATCCGACAGAAATTTAAAATGATCATATGTTAACCAATAGGTTTTTAATGTGCGACATACTGGAAATCTATGGTTTTCAATTTTTTTTTATTTTGATACACGTTGTGGCGATAACAATCTAGATAATCAAATTCCAGATGGGTCTGTTCGAGTAAATTTTTAAAAGTATTAAAACCATTCTCTATAACAATGAATTTACTACTTCCATTTTTTAATATTTGGCATAAAATCTAATTCATTGTTGTCAAAACAATATTTTTTAAGTATTTTAAAATATATTAATTATCTAATAAATCACCATGTTACAAAAATGTCTTAAGCATAATAACAAAGAAGGGATTTATTTCTGCGCAAAGTATACAGCTTATTATTGCGAAGAGTGTATTTCCTGTAAAGATCCTAAAAGTTTTTGCAAATTCAGATCATCTTGTATTATCAATAAATTTCAAAAACATGGAAAACCGATAACAATAGGTCAGTAAATATCGTTTATTTTTTCCTTTCTTATTCGTTTATATAATATACACGAGTTATAACAGGAAAAACCAGATGATCATTGAAACCACTCTTAATATTCAGAATCACCTTCTAAAAAAAATTAATAACGCGGCTCACAGGAAAGGCCTGTCCCGAATTGAATTGATAATCCTTCTATTCAAGAAGGTTATGGATGACACCCCTCATCATGTCTGTCATGGTAAAAGAATAAAATATCAAAGCAGGAACAATCATGGGATATGGAATACCCTCCATATACGATTGAGACCGAATGATTATGAGTGTCTTTTGGATTTAAGAAAACTCCTCAAGATGTCTGTCTCGCACATTCTTGCTATGGCTGTTGACAAATACCTTGATGAATTGATGAAAACAACAATCAAAGATAAGTATCATTTTACAAACTACATTCTAATAAAAGAAACAATTAATGGAATACTTTGCTGGAAACTAATATGGGGATTCCCCGCAAATATGGGAATTCTTTTCCATGACTATTAACCCCTTATAGTGCAATTTCACTATATAAAACACAAAATTTCTTGATTAATATACCATGTTTTCGGATGTTCGAATACAAGGTTCATTTGAAGATTCATCAGGAGGAATGTGTTGTTAAAACCGGATCCTACAAAATTGGCAGACTGGCAAATAGCAGAAGAATACGAAAAAGAAATGAAAACTGTTTACAGGCTTGCCGAAGAATTGGGCATCCGCAATGAAGAACTATTACCAAACAGCCACTATTATGGCAAAGTCGATTTTGAACTGGTCCTGGAGCGACTCAAGAAAAAACCAGACGGCAAGTATATCGATGTAACGGCAATAACCCCGACACCGCTCGGAGAGGGGAAGAGCACGTCCACGATAGGATTGTTACAGGGCCTTGGCCGAAGGGGTAAAAAAGCAACCGGTGCCATCCGCCAGCCGTCCGGAGGTCCCACCATGAATATCAAGGGGAGCGCCGCCGGCGGTGGTCTCTCACAATGTATTCCACTGATACCCTTTTCCTTCGGACTTACCGGCGATATCAACGATATTATGAACGCCCACAACCTGGCCATGGTTGCCTTAAGCGCCAGGATGCAACATGAATTCAATTATGACAATGCCATGCTCGCATCAAAAAACCTCCGGAGGCTCAGCATAGACCCGAGAAGCGTTGAGATGGGATGGGTCATCGATTTTTGCGCACAGTCCCTGAGGAAGATTCTTATCGGCCTTGGCGGCACCACGGATGGATTTCTCATGGAGTCCAAGTTCCAAATTGCGGCAAGCTCCGAGCTCATGGCTATCCTGGCTGTATCAACAAGCATGGCGGATATGCGGGAACGTATCGGTAAAATTGTAATGGCCCGCAGCCAGTCTGGCGATCCCATCACCACAGCTGACCTCGAGGTTGATGGCGCCATGACGGCCTGGATGTTCAACACCCTGAAGCCAAACCTCCTCCAGACGCTGGAAGGACAACCGCTTTTCGTTCATGCCGGACCCTTTGCGAACATAGCTATAGGACAATCCTCCATAGCTGCTGACAAGCTTGCGCTCAAGCTGTCCGATTACCATGTAACGGAAAGCGGCTTCGGCGCCGATATCGGTTTCGAGAAATTCTGGAACCTGAAGTGCCGCATGAGCGGCCTCCGCCCACATTGCGCGGTCATCGTTGCCACGGTCCGTGCTCTGAAGAGCCATGGCGGCGGTCCACCGGTGCCTCCGGGCCATCCCCTTGACCCCGTTTATACAGAGGAGAATGTCGGATTGGTGGAAAAGGGATGCGAGAACCTTATTCGCCATATCCAGACTGTGAAAAAGGCGGGCATAAGCCCCGTTGTGTGCATCAATCCCTTTTCAACAGATACAGACGCAGAGATCACTGAGATCAAACGCCAGGCAGAATCCGCGGGGGCTCGAGTGGCCGTTTCGAGACACTGGCTGAAGGGCGGCGATGGAGCTCTGGAACTCACAGATGCGGTCATCGACGCCTGTGAGGATGAAAACAATTTCAATTTTCTTTACGATCTTTCCATGCCGTTATCAAAACGCATCGAAACTATCGCCAAAGAAGTATATGGTGCCGATGGCGTAAAATACCTTCCCGATGCAGAGGATAAACTGAAAAAAATGGATGCCGATCCTGAGCTATCAAAGCTCGGCACCTGCATGGTAAAGACCCACCTGTCTCTTTCACACGATCCCAACCTGAAAGGCGTTCCAACCGGCTGGGTTTTGCCAGTACGGGATATCTTAACCTACCAGGGAGCGGGCTTTGTTGTTCCGGTGGCTGGCGCCATCAGCCTTATGCCGGGTACTGCTTCAGATCCTGCATTCCGGCGTATCGATGTTGATATCGAAAGAAGAAAGGTTATCGGAGTGTTCTAACCGATAACAATCTGTTGAATACAAAAAAGTCAATCTCGTGGCGTATTCATGCTTCCATTTAAATTAAAGCGATGCTTGTATCCCGCCGGAATATGATAATATTTAAAAACCTGCTGGGTGCCCCTACATGCAAGGCTCTGCTGGTCTTTGAAAAAGTCTTTCACTATTTCCACAAAATTAATAGATATTCCGATATAAAAGTTTTGCGATTTCATTGGTAGGTGATAGTTATCCCAGGCAACACGGCGGTCATAGGAAGTATAGCCCTTCACGCCATAACCGACGTCAATCATTATATAGCGCATAAAATTCGGGATGTTGATCCCCACTTCCTTAAAACCGGCAAGCTTGATGTTGGCCATCACAATCATGCCGCCGAAATCGTCGAATAACAGCAATAACTTTTGCGGATGTTTCCTGAAAAAGGCACTTGGCCAGTATTCGATGCTCAGGCTGATGAAGGCATCCACCTTGGGAAAAACTTCGAGAAGTCCGCCGATCAATATGCCTGCGGAATCAAAAATGATATCATGATATGCAAAGCCGTATCCGGAATAGGCATCCCCGATTTCTATTGAAAGGCCCATGAGGAACGTCAGCAGTGCCCCGTAGAGAAATCGCATATTCGAACCGCGCTCCGTATAATTAAACACAGAGCAACTGAGACGCATGGCGCTGTAATGTGTAAACAGATGGCCGATCTTGTCAAACCCTCCATAATGGGTATTATGTTCGAAAAATCCCTCATGGGACCACTTCCAATAATCTCTTTTACCCCATCCCCAGGAGGAAAAAGCGTAGGCGAAGGTCAGGCCCGGAAAACCGACTGAATAGATATAGCGCAGTGCATCGCGTTTAACTTCATCATTCTTATCTAAATCAATCTCATCATTCTTAATTTCTGATTTATTTTTTTCGGTTTTTTCCGCCGCAAAAGCAATTCCACCGAGGTTTTTCGACACAAAACAAGCCGTGTATACCGGACCTGCGAAGATTGTTATCGTGCATATCATGATTAATGAAATCATTCTTTCTTTGATTATGTTGACAGCAACTCGGCCTATTTTTATTGGCAAGTCTGTCATAAGATAAACCTCCGCATGCCCATAATCATTTAACCATTTGGTTAACATTATTTAACCAAATGGTTAAATAATAGGGTTTTCGTGTCAACCATTTTTTCATAATTAACTATGTGATGATAAATCTAAGTCCCTCAATTATTATTTATAATCAGAAACACCATTATGTTTAGATCAACTCTCCAGCTAGATATTTAATTCCGCAATAAAACACGGTGTAAGTATTCCTACCGATCAGTCGGACATATTATCGTTGATGCAAACTTACCTTCCATTAATTTAATATGTAATTCCCAATTCACAATTAATAGTTGAATGTCTTTGTTCTTCAGTATATTTTTTAAAAAATTAATCTTGACAGGAGCATAATATTATATTACTATATTGATATATCTTGATATAGTAATATAATATTATGCAGGGAATCGATATAATATTGCTGCCCGATGACGTGACAGTAGCAGTGCCCCAGGGCGAGAACCTCCTGCGCGCCGCCCATGCGGCCGGTGTTCATATAAACTCATCCTGCGGTGGTCAGGGAACCTGTGGTAAATGCAGGGTAATGGTCACCACAGGTAGTGTTACGGGCGGTAAAACAGAAAAGATATCCGACGAGGATTATAAGAAGGGATATCGTCTCGCCTGCCTAAGCTATGTTGAAACGCCGCTGAAAGTTGAGATTCCGCCGGAGTCACGCTTACACCGGGGGATACTTGACGCACCTAAGATCACTAAGGCCACAGGAAGGCTGGCAATCCGACGCGATGTAGAGAAAACGTCAGGCACCCATCAAGCCGTTATCGAGAAAAAAACCATTATTGTCGATCCGCCTGATACTGATGACAATGCGAGCGACCTGTCGCGTATAGTACGGGCCTTAAAAAAACAACACAATATTAATGATTTGACCATAGATTACCCGGCAATCCGCAGGCTCCCCGGCGCCCTCAGGGAATGCGATTGGAAGGCCACGATAACAATACTGCACACATGCTTTGGGACAAAACCGGGAAGCAGCCATCCCCGCATCATCAACATCGAAGCGGGCGATACGGCATCATGCCACTACAGTATTGTTATCGACGTGGGCACCACGACGGTCTGCGGCGAGCTCATTGACCTGGCTCGCGGTGAGACCAAAGCCGAGGCATCCGATTATAACGGGCAAATCCGATATGGTGAAGATGTTATCAGCAGAATGGTCTTCGCTCAGAAGGGAGAGGGGCTTTCCATGCTCCAAAAAACCGTTGTTGCCACCATAAACGGTGTTATCGAAAACCTGCTCAGGAAGAGCGGCGTCCGCCGGGAAGACGTGTCCCATATGACCATAGCGGCCAATACCGCCATGACCCATATCCTTCTTGGCCTTGACACGCGCTACATCCGCTCCGCTCCCTACACACCCGTGGTGAACCAGATGCCGCCGGTCAAAGTGTCCGACCTCGGCATCGACCTCCCCGGCCACGCGTACCTCTATGCCATGCCGATGATCTCCAGCTATGTCGGAGGCGACATCGTGGCCGGAGTTCTCGCCTCCGGCCTTTATCGACACGATAAGAATACGCTCTTTATCGATATCGGCACCAACGGCGAGATCGTGGTGGGCAACAGGGAATGGCTCGTCACCGCCTCCTGCTCCGCCGGTCCGGCTTTCGAGGGGGGCGGCATACGCCACGGCATGCGGGCCACCTTCGGCGCCATCGAGGAAGTCCGCATCGACCCTGCCACCTGCGAGCCGGTGGTCTTTACCATCGGCGAGGAAAAGCCGAAGGGGATTTGCGGATCCGGCATTATCAATATAGTGGCGGAATTCCTTGAAACAGGGCTCCTTGAACCGAATGGAAAATTCAGGACAGATTTAAGCTCAACCCGCCTGCGCCGCGGCAGCGACGGCATGGAATACGTGCTGGTCACCGCCGATCGGAGCGGCATTGACGGCGACATTGTCATTACCGAGGTAGACATCGACAACTTCATGCGGGCCAAGGGCGCCATGTACGCCGGGTACCAGACCCTCCTGGAGAGTGTCGGCCTCACACACAACGACCTCGACGAGGTGATCATCGCCGGCGCCTTCGGGAGCTACGTCGACATCGAGAAATCCATCGTCACGGGACTCTTCCCCGATCTCCCGGTGGAGCGCTTCTCCTTCATTGGCAACAGCTCCCTCCAGGGGGCCCGTCTGGCCACCCTGTCGCGGGAGCTGCTCGCCGAAGCAGAAATGATCGCGGCCAAGATGACCAACTTCGAGCTGAGCGAGAACAAGTCCTTCATGGATCATTACGTTGCGTCCCTCTTCTTCCCCCACACCGAGATCAGGAATTTTCCCACGGTCATGGAGAAGTTCAGGAATATCGGCGGGACATGCGGCACGGCACAGGGGGAATCATGATGAGCAGGATTGTTGCTGTGGCTGGCAAGGGCGGGACGGGAAAAACCACGACGTCGGCGCTGATCATCCGCCATCTACTAAAAGCAGGGAAGACGCCCCTCCTTGCCATGGACGCCGATCCCAATGCGAACCTGGCCGAATCCCTGGGGGTGAAGGTGAATGACACCATCGGCACGGTCCTCTCCGATTTCATGCGCGACCGCGCCCAGGTCCCCGCGGGGATGACAAAGCAATCGTACCTTGACATGAAGTTCCACCAGATATTAAAAGAAGGTAAGGACATGGACATGCTGGTGATGGGTTGTCCCGACGGACCCGGGTGCTACTGCGCCGCCAATTCCATTTTAAAAGATTATTTCGATCACCTTTCCGGCAATTATAAATACGTAGTGGTGGACAACGAGGCCGGGATGGAGCACTTCAGCCGGAAGACCGCGGCTCGCATCGATACGCTGATCTTCTGCTCGAATTACTCCCTGAAGGGACTCAAGACCGTAAGGACCATAGCCGGGCTGGTGAAGGAGCTCAAGATCGATGTGGGTGAACGCTATCTCCTGGTGAACCGGACGCCGGAGACGCTGGAACAGGAATTTCTCAACGGCATAGAGGAGACCGGCATCCCGTTGCTGGGATATACCCCGATGGATACGGAAATAGAGGAGTCGGAGATCAAGGGAGTGCCCCTCCTCGACCTGCCGGACAGCTCGAAGACCGTGGGACGATTTGAAGAGATGCTGGGGAGGATACTCCCGTGAAGGCGCGGTTGCGCAACCGAGCCTTCACGGATGAATTATCATGATACACGGTATCAGCCATATTACACTAATAGTAAAAGATCTTGACCGGTCAGCGGATCTTTTCAGGAAGATATTCAACGCCAGGGAGGTCTATTCAAGCGGCGATAACTATCATTCGAGATCAAAGGAGAAATTCTTTTTGATCAATGACGCCTGGTTCGCCATCATGGAAGGTGATTCATTGCAGGAAAAATCCTATAATCACATAGCTTTTTCCATTTCTGATGATGATTTTGATAGGTATACTGATATGATAGCCGCATTGGGCCTTGAAACAATACATGACAGAAACCGGATTGAGGGAGAAGGCAGATCAATTTATTTCTATGATTATGACAATCATCTCTTTGAACTGCACACAGGCTCCCTGGACGAAAGGTTAAGGAATTATTGAGGTCCCCGTAGGCGGGGTCACGTGACCCCGCCTACGGGGACCTCGCATTCAATGATATTTTTTTAATAAATTAATAAATTTTATTTGATACAGAATCAATTTTACTATACCTGCCCATATATCGGGAGGAGCGCATGACTGCAAGGATCATCAGCGGCAAGGAAATCGCCGCGCAGATACGGGAAGAGCTCAAAAAAGAGGTGGCTCTCCTTAAATCAACAAACAACATCACCCCTGGCCTGGTGACCATCCTGGTAGGCGAAGACCCGGCGTCCATGAGCTACGTGACGGGCAAGCAGAAGGCCGCCCACGAGCTGGGATTTCATTCCATCCAGGACACCCAGCCGGCTGATATAACAGAAGAAAAGCTACTGAAGCTCGTGGATAAGTATAATAAAGACAAGGATATCCACGGCATCCTGGTGCAGCTCCCCCTGCCGAAGCACATCAACGAAAACAACATACTGTACGCCATCAATCCGGACAAAGACGTGGACGGTTTCCACCCGGCAAACGTGGGGCGGATCATGATCGGCGACGCGCGGTTCTATCCCTGCACGCCCTATGGCGTGCAGCAGATGCTGGTCCGTTCCGGCGTGCCCATCGAGGGAGCGGATGTGGTCGTGGTTGGGAGAAGCAATCTCGTAGGCAAGCCGATCGCCATGATGCTCGTGCAGAAGCAGAAGAACGCCAACGCCACCGTGACCGTGTGCCACACCAGGACGAAGGACCTGAAGTCCCATACCCTTCGCGCAGACATTCTCATCGTCGCCGCAGGCGTGCAGAACGCCGTGACCGCTGACATGGTGAAACCAGGCGCGGTGGTCATCGACGTGGGCGTGAACCGCATCGGCTACACACCGGAAGGCAAGGCGATCCTCCGGGGCGACGTCGATTTCGACGCCGTGAAGGAGAAGGCCAGCATCATCACGCCGGTGCCGGGCGGCGTCGGCCCCATGACCATAACCATGCTGATGCTCAACACGGTACGGGCAGCGAAGCTGGCGGCGGGGATGCCGTTGGAGTAAAGACCCCCCTAGCCCCCTGAGGGGGCACACGATTCAGGTTCATCCCTGATGCCCCTTGTGGGGACAGGGGGGAGTAAAAGAATTAGAGGCTCATTATGGAATACAAAACAATCGAAAAAGAAGATCACGCCGGAACTAAAGTCAAGGTCCTTGGCGAGACCTACGCGCCGGGAAATCCCGAGAGCAGGGGCGTCGGCGAGGACCGGGGATGGCGCGGTCATCTCATGGACAGGAACGAGATGCTGCGGTACCTGAAAAACGGCGAGCGCTACTGGTACTCCGGCGAATGGTACGGCAGCGAGAAGAAGAGATAACCCCTGGTTTAAACCAGGGGCAAAACAGGAGGAACATCATGGCATTCGATATACCCAAAATAAACTACTCGGGAAAGATCAGGGAGATAACCCTCGGCACCGGCGTGAAGTCGGTCACCGTGGGCGGGGCGACGTCCTATCCCTTCCACCTCTTCGAGGGGACCATGCCCCATCCGCCAAGGATCGCCATGGATGTCTTTGACCACAGGCCCGAAGAATGGCCAGAAGCCGCGGTAGAGCCCTTTGCCGATGTCCTGGACGATCCGGCGGCCTGGGCCAAGAAGAACGTGGCTGAATACGGCGCTGACATGATCGCGCTCCAACTGACCAGCATCGATCCAAACGGCATGAACCGGGCGGCCCGCGAAGCGGCGGATATCGCCAAGAAAGTCATCGCCGCCGTGGAGGTGCCGGTCATCCTCTGGGGAGTGAGCAACCATGAAAAGGACACTGAAGTGCTGCGCATCCTGGCCGAGGAATGCGACGGAAAGAACCTCTCCATGGGACCCGTCGAGGAGGGAGACTACAAGCAGATCGGCGCCGGCGCCCTGGCCTACAAGCATGTGGCCGTGGCCTCCTCCCCCATCGACGTGAACCTGGCCAAGCAACTGAACATCCTCCTCGGCAACCTGGGCGTTCCGGCGGACAAGATCCTTGTGGACCCCACCACCGGCGCCCTGGGCTACGGCCTGGAGTACACATACTCGGTCATGGAGAGGGACCGCATGGCCGCCCTCACCCAGGAGGACGAAAAGCTGCAGTACCCCCTCGTCTGCAACGTCGGCATCGAGGTATGGAAAACGAAAGAGGCGAAGACGGCCGAGGCGGATGACCCGAAGCTGGGAAACGCGAAAGAGCGTGGCATCCTGATGGAATGCGTCACCGCCACGAGCCTTCTCCTGGCAGGCGCGGACATCCTCATCCTGCGCCACCCGGAATCGGTGAAGCAGATGAAGAAGATGATTCAGAGTTTGATGGGATAGAAGATACTACAAGGAGCGCCACATGTCAGAAGAAAAGAAACTCTTTGCCGACAAGGCATCGCAGGAGATATACGAAAAAGCGAAACAAGACTCGGTCAGCACGGTGTTCGAGAAGGCTGCCGAGCTCAAGCCCTGCCCCATCGGGTCTGCCGGGGACTGTTGCAAGCACTGCGGGATGGGCCCCTGCCGGGTGCCGGAGCCGAAGACCGCCGGGGCCGTGCGCAAGGTCGGCCTCTGCGGCGCCACGGCCGAGACCATATCGGCGCGTAACTTTCTCCGCATGATCGCCGCGGGTTCCGCGGCCCATTCGGACCATGGCCGCGGCGTGGCTGAAATCTTCCTGGCCGCCGCGAAGGGAGAGATCCCCGGCTACGGCATCAAGGACGAGCAGAAGCTCCTGGCCGTGGCCATGGACCTCGGCATTACCGTCGAGGGAAAAGAGACGAAGGCCATCGCAGTCGAGGTGGGTGAGAAGGCCCTGGCCATGTTCGGCCAGCAGAGCGGCGAGCTTGCCTATGTAAAGAAGGCGCCGCAGCGGCGCCAGGAGATATGGCGGAAGGAGGGCGTCGTTCCCCGGGGCATCGACCGCGAAGTGGTCGAGATCATGCACCGCACCCACATGGGCGTCGACCAGGATTATAAGAGTCTCATAAAACAGGGGACCAGGGCGGCCCTGGCAGACGGATGGGGCGGATCGATGTTAGCCACCGATCTCCAGGACATCCTTTTCGGGACGCCGGTGCCGGTCTACGCCGAGGTAAACCTGGGCGTGCTCAAAAAAGAAGAAGTCAACATCATCGTCCACGGCCACGAGCCGCTCCTTTCGGAGATGATTGTTATCGCCTCCCGGGACCCGCAGATGATCGAGCTTGCCCGGTCCCATGGCGCCAACGGCATCAACATCGCCGGCATCTGCTGCACCGCCAACGAGATCCTTATGCGCCACGGCATTCCTATCGCCGGGAACTTCTTGCAGCAGGAGCTGGCCATCACCACCGGCGCAGTGGAGGCGATGGTCGTGGACGTGCAGTGCGTGATGCAGTCGCTCCAGAGCGTGGCGTCATGCTACCACACAAAGCTCATCACCACCAACCCGAAGGCCGATATCACCGGGTCGGTGCGCATGGAATTCAACGAGCACGACGCCCTCAACTCGGCCAGGGCCATCGTGACCGCCGCCGTTGAGAATTTCCGGAACCGGAAAAGCGACGTCCTTATCCCGAAAGCAAAATCGCCCATGATCGCTGGCTTCAGCCACGAGACAGTGAACTACATGCTGGGCGGCACCTTTCGCGCGTCATACCGGCCTTTAAATGACAACATCATAAATGGCAGGATCCGGGGCCTTGCCGGAGTGGTGGGATGCAACAACGCCCGCACCGAGCTCGACGGCAACACCCTTACCCTGGTCAAGGAGCTCATCAAGAACGACGTGCTGGTCCTCACCACCGGCTGCACCGCCATCGGCCTCGGCAAGGAGGGACTGCTCACGCCCGAGGCCGCCCGTGAATTCGCCGGCCCAGGCCTCGCCGAGGTGTGCGAAACAGTCGGCATCCCGCCGGTCCTCCACATGGGCTCCTGCGTTGACAACAGCCGGATCCTCATCGCTGCCACGGCCGTGGTGAAGGACGGGGGCCTCGGGAACGACATCAGCGACCTGCCCGCGGCAGGGGCGGCGCCGGAGTGGATGAGCGAAAAGGCCATTTCCATCGGCCAGTACTTCGTCGCTTCCGGCGTGTACACGGTCTTCGGCGTCACCTGGCCGACCTCCGGGAGCAAAGAGCTCACGAAGCACCTCTTCGGGGACATGGAAAAGATCTACGGCGGCAAGTGGGATTTCGCCGCCGACCCGAAGGAGATGGCCCGGAAGATGATCGAGCATATCGATAAAAAGCGGAAAGACCTCGGCATCGACAAGGCGCGGGAGCGCGTGTTGTTTGACATGGCCGATAGAAGGGATCTGGCGTAGAAGAAAAAGTGCCCTCACCCCCTGCCCCCTCTCCCATGAAAAATTAAAAAAAGGAGAGGGGGAATAGGAAGTAAATTCTACGGAAACCCTCTCCTTTTTTCTAAGCTTAATGGGAGAGGCTCCCGACAGGATGTCGCAGTGCCGAGCGCGGCCAGGACGGCCAAAAAGCGCTCGGCGAGCCCCGTAAGTGCGGGTGAGGGGGGGTAAAGATATAGAAGATTGATATAGGAGAACGATCGTGTCCAAGATAATAGCATCAGCGGCGATACGGGGCGCCTATTCCATAATTGACCGCGCCGAGAAAGAAGTGAAGCGCGCCATCGACGCCTACGGCCCCAACAGGGAAGTCGCCTTCCCCAACACGGGGTACTATCTGCCCGTCATATACGGCATCATGGGATACAAGGTACAGAAGCTTTCGGACATGGAGCACGTGATCAAGGTGAGCAGGAACCTGCTCCCGCCTCCGGTGAAGGAGAACCATCACCTTCCCTACCTGGGACCGGCCCTTGACGCGGGCATGGCGACTTTTTTCGCGGAGGAGCTCATCGAGGCGATCAAGTACATCGACAACCCGTCGGTGTACGTGCCCGGCGAGGACCCCCGGGACGACAATATCTGGCTCGGCGCCGCCGACGACGTCATCATGCGGAAGCGCGGCGTGGAGTTCGTCGACGGAACGGCCCCGGGCTTCGCTGCCATGCTGGGAGCGCCGGAGAACGCGGCCGCTGCCGCGCAGATCGCCCTGGAGCTCCAGCAGAAGAACCTGTACGTGTTCATGAGCGCCAACACAGAGGGAAAGACCATGTCGCAGCAGCTCATCGACCAGGGCGTGCAGATCGGCTGGCCCACCAGGCTCGTGCCCTTCGGATCGGACGTGACCGCCACGGTCTTCTCCATCGGCTTTGCCACCAGGGCGGCCATGTCCTTCGGCGGCATCGATCCCGGCGACTACCGGAAGATACTCATATACAACAAGGACCGCGTCTTCGCCTTCGGCATCACTTTCGGCTTCGTGAACGACGAGTGGTACGCCAACGGAGCCGGCTGCATCAACTACGGCTTTCCCATCATCACCGATACGCCGACGCCGCAGATCCTCCCCACGGGGGTGTGCACCTACGAGCACGTGGTCTCCAACATCCCCCACGACGCCATCGTGGCCCGCGCCATCGAGGTGCGGGGACTCAAGGTCACCGTGAGCAAGGTTCCGGTCCCCGTGGCCTACGGTCCCGCCTTCGAGGGTGAGCGGGTACGCGGCGATGATATCTACCTTGAGGCGGGAGGCGGCCGTACCCCGGCCGTGGAGCTCGTGGTCTCGGCTGACATGAACGCCGTCACCGACAACAAGATCGAGGTCGTGGGACCGGAGATCACCGATGTAAAGCCGGGAAGCCAGCTTCCCATGGCCATCTACGTGGAAGTGGCGGGCCGCCAGATGCAGCCCGATTTCGAGCCGATTCTGGAGCGGCAGATCCACCACCTGATCAACTACGCCCAGGGCATCATGCACATCGGCCAGCGCGACATCGCCTGGCTCCGCGTGAGCAAGCAGGCCGTGGACAAGGGATTCCGCATGGCCCACCTGGGGAGCATCCTCCACGCGAAGCTGCACCAGGACTTCGGCAAGATCTTCGATAAGGTGCAGGTGACCATTTATACCGACGAGAACGAGGTCAAGAGAATCCTGGAAAAGGCCCGCTCCCTGTACAAGCAGCGGGACGAGCGGATCGCCGGCATGACCGACGAGGACACGGACCCCTTCTACTCCTGCCTCCTCTGCCAGTCCTTCGCGCCGAACCACGTGTGCGTGGTGACGCCGGAGCGGACCGGGCTCTGCGGCGCCTACAACTGGCTCGACTGCAAGGCCTCCTTCGAGATCAATCCCACAGGCCCGAACCAGCCGGTGCACAAGGGCGCCGTCCTTGATGCGCGCTACGGCCGGTGGAAGGGCGTGGACGACTTCGTGGCCAAGGCCTCCCGGGGAACGGTCGCCACCGTGGACGCCTACAGCATCATGCGAAACCCGATGACCTCCTGCGGATGCTTCGAGTGCATCGCTGCGATCCTCCCCATCTGCAACGGCGTCATGACCGTCGACCGGGATACGTCATCAATGACGCCGTCCGGGATGAAGTTCACCACCCTGGCCGGCATGGTCGGGGGCGGCAACATCACGCCAGGTTTCGTGGGTCACAGCAAGTACTATATCACGAGCAGAAAGTTCCTCCACGCCGAGGGCGGCATCAAGCGCCTGGTGTGGATGCCTAAATCATTGAAGGAAGAGATCAGGGAGCGTTTCAACGAGCGCGCGGCCGAGATCGGCATGCCGGACCTGCTGGACCGGATCGCGGACGAGACAGTGGGAACCACCGAGGAGGCGATCATCAACTTCCTCACGGAGAAGCAGCACCCGGCCCTGACGATGGAGCCGCTGTTTTAGACATAAAATCCCTCCCCCTTGATGGGGGAGGACAGGTGGGGGTGATAAAACGATTTCACCCTCCCCCGGCCCCTCCCATCAAGGGAGGGGAGAGAAACATTTATTGAGGAGATCACATCATGGGAATGACCGGAATTGAAATCTATAAACTGCTGCCCCAGACCAACTGCGGGGACTGCGGGGTGCCGACGTGCCTCGCCTTCGCTATGAAGCTCGCGGCTGGACAGGCGGAGCTGGCCAAGTGTCCCCACGTATCCGAGGCTTCGAAGGCGAAGCTCGATTCGGCGTCGGCGCCGCCGGTCATGACCGCCGCCATCGGCCCCTTCAAGACGGGGGGCGAGACGGTCCTCTTCCGCCATGAAAAGACCTTCGTGAGCCCCACGGGCATCGCGGTCCTGGTCAGCGATACCATGGCCGACGCCGATGTGGACCGGCGCCTGAAATCCTATATCGAGCTCCGATACGAGCGGGTCGGGGTCCAGCTCGCGGCCGACCTGGTTGCCATAAAATCCGAGAAGGGCGACGCAGCCTCCTTCGAGAAGCTGGCGCAGAAGGTTGCCGGCGCGGTGGACGCGGGTCTCATCCTCATGAGCGAGAACGCCGACATCCTCGGCGCAGCCCTGAAGCACGTGGCCGCGAAAAAGCCCCTCCTCTACGCCGCCACGAAGGCCAACGCCGACGCGATGGGCAAGCTCGCCCTGGACAACAAGTGCCCGGTCGCGGTCAAGGGCGCGAACATCGACGAGGTCATCGAGCTCACGCAGAAGCTCTCAGCCATGGGCCTGAAGGAAATCATCATCGATTCCGGGGCCCGCACTTTGAAAAAAGCCTTCGAGGACCAGGTCGTGATCCGGCGCGCCGCGGTCAAGGGCGCCTTTCGGCCCCTGGGTTATCCCACCATTACCTTCCCCTGCGAGATGGCGAAGGACTACCGCGAGGAGACGCTGATCGCGTCTGCCCTTATCGCCAAGTACGCGGGCATCGTGGTGCTCTCGGAGCTGCGCGGCGAGGGGCTCTTCCCCCTCCTGGTGGAGCGGATGAACATCTTCACCGATCCCCAGCGCCCCATGGCCACGGAGCAGGGCATCTACCCGATCAACAACCCGGATGAGAACTCCCCGGTGATGATCACCACGAATTTCTCCCTCACCTATTTTATCGTCTCCGGCGAGATCGAGGGAAGCCGGGTACCGGCGTGGCTCCTGGTCATGGACTGCGAGGGCCTGAGCGTCCTCACCGCCTGGGCCGCTGGCAAGTTCGTGGCGGACGCCATCGGCTCCTACGTCAAGAAAAGCGGCATCGCCGACAAGGTGAAGCACCGCTCCCTGGTCATCCCGGGTTATTCGGCCTCCATCAGCGGCGAGCTGGAAGAAGAGCTGGCAGACTGGAAGATCACCATCGGTCCCCGCGAGGCGGCCCATATTCCGGCCTTCCTGAAACAGTACCAGGCCTGAGGCCGGCGCTCCGGACACCATGAAACCGCGGGATGGAATACATCGAGCCTGCCTGATTTTCTTCATCTGTTGCAGTCTCCCGGTTCTCCCATGCCTGGCATTCGCCGCGAACGACGCCCCCGGTCCCGCGGTCGAGAAGGAACCCGGCGGCCGTCAGCTCTGGGACGGCGCGAACAACGAGACGCCCGAAAGCGGCACACCCAAAGAAACGGATCCCGGCAAGCCTGAAGACGCGGCCAAACGCGGCACCGGGCTCTTCCCCGGATCGCGGCTCTTTCCCGCATCCATCGCCGATCCGCGCCGGGCGGCCTTCTCCGGCGGCCTCCGCTACCATGACGACGCCTTCAACCGCTTTCGCACGCGCTATGGCTCCGACAGCCATGTCCTCGGATCGGACAGGATGTTCGGCGCCGTGTCCCTGGGCGCGCGCCTCCCTCTCTACCGGTGGGACGTGAAGAAGGGTTATCTCCAGGCCGAAATCGAAGGGTGCGTGTGGGCGATCTTCGCCTTCAAGAAGCCGCGGGGCTGGCTCCGCGAGGGCTCGACCCTGCTCAACGCGGATTACTCCATGGCATTCATCACATCCTACTCGTACAACAGCCTGGCGCTGCAGCTCCGCTTCTGGCACCTGTCGTCCCACCTCGGGGACGAATTCATGCAGCTTTACCCGGAGATCTGGCGCAAGAACGTCAGCAACGAGGGGATCGATCTGTTCGTGTCCTACGCGATCATCAGGCAGGTGAGGCTTTTCGCCGGCCTCGGGTGCGTTTATCACTCCTTCAGTGGGGCGAAGTTCGATCCCTTCTACGTGGAATACGGCGCGGAGTTCAGGCCCTTCGGCGCCGTTGGCGTCGCGAAGAACGTCAATTTCCAACCCTTCATAGCGGCCCATCTGAAAAACTGGCAGAACAACCACTTCGCCATAAACGGGAATTATTCCATCGGGATAGAATTCGAAGCCACCCGGGAGAGCTTCACGCCGAAGATGCAGCTCTTTTTCACCTTCAGCCACGGGCCCTCACAGGAGGGGCAGTTCTATCATTTCTCGACCACCTATTACAGCCTGACCCTCACCTTCCAGCTGATATGAGGGCCCCATGGGAGTGAGCAAGAAAACCATTATCATTCTCGCGGCGGTAATCCTTGCAATTTCAACCCATGCCCTTGCCGGTGAAGAGACCGGGGGGAAATGGAAAAAGGGGATGGTCGGCACTGCCACGGCCGGCATAGCTGCGGCGGTTGAGGCGGAATACCGTTTCATCAAACCCCTTGCCATCAGGTTCATGGGAGTGTACGTGTACGGAATGGGAACGAAAAACAGCCCCATAGTGAAGAAAGGCGAGAATCTCTTTTCGGCTGTGCTTGCTCCGGCTGTCTACATCCAGACGCCGGTCGATTTCCTCGACCCTGTCGTCTTTTTCGGCGTGTCATATTCCCATTACCGGTGGAAATCCCCCTATTTCAGGATAAACGGAATAATCAACGATGTCACCTTCGGCGGCGGCGCGGGCCTCGGCTTCATCGTCTCGCCCTTCTGTCGTATCGGCGCCAACTGCTGGATCAATTACGACTACAAGATCGACACCCGCAATGGCATGAGGAAAAAGGGGCGGCGGATCGCCCTGCCGATGCCCTTCATTGATGTGTGCTTCCTTTTTTAAGGCTTTTTCTTCAATAATAATCTTCCATCGTTAAAAAAACATTTGCCTAATCCATTAAATCATTTATTTTACAATTACATGCATAATTCCTCATAACAAACGGGTAAGGAGGTAGAAATGAGACTATTGAAATACGGAGCAGCTTTTATCCTGGTTTTGGTAACCGTTGCTGCCTTCGCATGGACTACAGGCGACCGGATCCTCGGGCAGTGGAGTGACGGCCAATGGTATCCGGCGCGGATAACCGGCATGGAAGGGGCGGACTTCAACGTTTCCTTTGACGACGGCGACACGGCGGTGCTTCCCGCGTCAAAAATCAGAAAGATCGACTGGAAGGTCGGCACCAGGGTACAGTGCAACTGGAAAAGGGGCGGCATGTATTACAAGGGGACCATTACCAGGATGCAGGGGGAATCGATCCATATCAGCTACGATGACGGCGACCAGGAGGATTCGACCATCAGCATCTGCAGGTCCAATTGAAATGACTAACATTGAGCCTTAAACGCAGATCAATCCTCACGCCCTTCAGCTACCTTTTTTATCCTCACCCGCGCTATGCGCGCCCTCTCCTTAATAAGGAGAGGGCTTCAGTTGTAATTATTCATTCCTGATACTCCCTCTCCATATCATGGAGAGGGGGTCGGGGGGGTGAGGTCGCGCCACAGATAGAGATCGTGGATAAAAAATGCATTGACGTCAATCTGTATCACCGCGATTATTACCGGACTGAATAATTCGGCGACAACCGCGCACCATGAATATAGTTATCCTTAACGGCAACCCCGACCCGAAGCGCAAGGACCTTGACCGCTACATTGCGTCGCTGGGGTCAGGGCTTACCGCCAGGGGCCATTCATTCCAGGCCTACCTGCTCAGGGAGCTGGACATCCGCTACTGCATCGGGTGCTGGACCTGCTGGGTCACAACGCCGGGGCTCTGCGTGCACAGGGACGACATGGCCGTGATATATAAAAGCGTCATGGCGGCGGACCTGGTCCTGTTCGCGTCGCCGGTCATCATGGGATTCGTGAGCGCCCTGCTCAAGCGCGCCAACGAACGGTTCATCCCCCTTATCCATCCTTACCTCGCCCTGGTCGAGGGGGAATGCCACCACAGGGGACGATACGACCGCTATCCCGGCATCGGCCTTCTCCTGCAAAGGGGGACCGACACCGACGACGAAGACATTGCCATCATTACCGATATATACCGCCGTGAGGCCATCAACTTCAGGACATCCTTCCGATGCGCCTTCACGACGGACCGGCCCGTTTCGGAGGTGACTCATGCGATTGCTGATCTGTAACGGGTCACCCCGCGGCAAGGGGGGAAACACGGCCCTGCTGCTGAAGCATTTCACCGACGGCTTCGCGGCCTACCCGGAGAATACCTTCGAGGTGGCCTATCTCCAGCGGGTCAAGGAGTATGCCTCCATCGCGGAAAAAGCCCGCGCTGCCGGCGCGGTCATCATCGCCTTTCCGCTTTACGCCGATTCCATGCCGGCCATAGTCAAGGACTTCATCGAAACCCTGGGGTCTGAGCAGCCCAAAGGCCGCGCGTCAAAGAAACAAAAGGAATTCCCGCCCATAGGGTTCATCGTGCAGTCCGGCTTTCCCGAAGCGATCCATTCGCGCTACGTGGAGCGCTACCTGGAAAAGCTGGCCCGGCGGCTGAACGGACGCTACATCGGAACGATCATCAAGGGCGGCGTCGAGGGCATACAGGAAAAGCCGGATTTTCTCAATAAGAGGCTATTCATGGCCTTTCGCAGCCTGGGCCGCCATTTCGGCGTCACCAAGGAGTTCCATCCAATAATAATGAAAAAGCTCGCCGGGATGGAGAGATTCTCCCCTGTCGGCAGATTCTTCATCAGGCTCCTGCTGCACACCGGCCTTGCTGACAGCGGTTGGATCAAGCCCCTGAAGCAGAACGGCGCCTATGAGCGCCGCTTCGACAAACCCTATCAGTCCTGATATAAATCCGGCGGCAATGACCGGCATGACAGAGTTTCCCCTGTATTTCTATTGACAGATCATTACTCGGAAGTTATTACCTTTACCTATCCTCGATAAGTGAAGGAAGCCGATGCCTTTCTGCACCCACCCGATGGAAGCCTTCGGATTCAATCAAAGGCGAATTTGAGAACATCATGCTGGCATACAGCGAGACCCAGGAGCTTCGCACCATGGCACAAAAGAGTTCTTTCCAGAGCATTAAACCGCGGGGCGCCATAAAACTGATATGGCTGATTCCCTCGCTCATCATCGGCATCCTCGCCTTTTACTTTTTTTTGTACCCATACCTGACACCGGATAAAATCCGCGGCAGCGTCCTATCGGTGACCATGGCGCCGTCGAAAGAAGGGCCTCCCCTCCTCTGGATCGTGGCCGACGGCTCCTTCAAATATGTACAATCGACCAAAACACCGGGGCGCACGTCGATCGGAACGAAATGCCTTTTCTGCAAGACCTGGACCTATGTGTACGATCCGGCCCGGGAAAAGGTCATTCATAAGATTGAAACGGAGCAGGATGATATTGTCTTAATGCTGGAGTCAACCTACGCCGGCGGAAAGGTCTGGATCATCACGGGCGGGTATGGCAAAAACGAGCCCCGCGTCGAAGCCTACGACGCGGCCACTGCGCAATTGATCATGGACACAAGGACATTTACTTCCCGATATCCTCTCCTGAAAGGGAGGCTTGCAAACATTTACTATAACGATAAAGAAAAGACTCTCTCCATCAACACCAGGGACGGGCTGCAGGGAGTGAAATACTGTCTTGAGACAGGGGTCCTGTACAGGGGCCAGGGGGAATGGAGAGATGAGATCATCAAGGACAGGACCCCTGATTCGGTGGCCGTCATGGCCAGAGACGACAGCGGCGGGCCCCGGAAAAAATTGGTCCTGGTTTCCGGTCCCCGGGGAAAGCTGGCGGATAACGCTTCAAGCCTTGAAATCTACGCGGCCAGCGAGAGCAGCCTTCGTTTTTTCACCGGCGCGACGGGAAAACAGCTCACGGAAAAAATCTTCCTCGAAGGGATCATCTACCACCAGGACAAAGAATGCGCCATCATCATGTACCTCGACCAGATCGGGAAAAAGGCGAACCGCCTCATGGACTGTTACGACCTGGCCACCGGCAGCCGCCTGTGGACCGTAACTCCCGACCGGATGTTCAGCAAGATGAAGATCGATGAAGAGGATGACTCCTTTTCGAGCCACTTTTTCACCAAGGACAACATCAAGGTCAGGCGATTGGGCGGACTGGTGGTGCTCCAGCTGAAGGGCGTGGGGCTGATGGGGTATGATTACAAGACCGGAAAAAGTCTCTGGACTATTAAAATTTAAACATTTCACAAATTTAAAAAAAACACAGGATCAGTGGCACTCTTTGAGGGGAAAAACGTTGTATAGGTCAGCAGGAGATTAATTCCTGCGGAATATCAACTTTTTCTCTGATGGGAGGAACACATGAAGATAAGAATCATAGCAGTATCGCTACTGGCCGGGACAGCCATTGTTATGGCCGGGTGCGAGAAATCCGAAAAGAATGACAACAATACCGGACTGGCCCTGCTGGCCGTCATGGCATCGTCATCGGGAGACACCATCGCGGAGATGTCCCAGGCGTCCCTGGACACGGTCAATGACAGCCTGGCGGACATCAACACGTCAGGACAGACGAGCCTGTCATACAACGTCACGTACCCCGGATCGTGGCAGGCAAATCCCACGATTGATGAGCGTATCCTCATGGCGGAGGGGAACATGATGGAGCCTTTTTCAGCGAAAGCCGCTACAGCCACCTGCCCCGGCGGCGGATCCGTTGAGGTGACCGACACCGCGGCCACATGGAATTCGAGCAATACCGCATTCTATGTCGCGAGGACATTCAGTGACTGCACCGGCCCCTTTGGCTTCTTCAAGGTGAGCGGCTCCGGCCTCCTCTCCTGGTCCGGCATGGCCAGCGCTACCGGATCGGCCAAGCTCCAGGCCGGCTCCAAAGTCGAGCAGGCGCAGGTCAACAAGCGCTTCACCAGGAACGCCACCGGCGCATATATCAGCGTTGAAGGGAACGGCGGCGTCATTACCAACGGCACTCTCTCAGGCAAAGTGGCCCACACGGTGAACTGGAGCGCCGTGAGCGGCTCATCGAGGACCTTCACCATAGCAACGGACCTTACACGGAAAGGCTACAGCGGCCTGGGGACCCTACTGTTCGAGCATCACGTGACGACACCGACAGCCCTCAATGTCACGGCTGATACATCCGCGGGCACCAGGACCGTGTCAGGAAGCGTCCAGGTTGAGCACGTCAGGACCGGGGCCATAGTTACCACTACCTTCAGCAGTCTCGTCATACCGATGAGCACATGCTCACCGACCTCGGGCACCGCCACAGTGGCCATATCGGGGTACTGGGACGGCAGCGGCACCATTACCTATACAGGCAACGGTTTGGCCAACTACACCTATTCATATTCCAACGAACGCGGAAGGACGGTCACCGGCCAGGGCTCCTTTGTCGTGTCAGGGTGCCAATAACAACACCGGTGAGATCTCATTACGAAGTTATTCCTCCCCTGTCGGGGGAGGAATAACTTTTATCATAAGTTGACAAGCCTTCTCCGGTAAATCATTAAAATCAAATTGACAATCCATTCAACTACGAGCTGTAATGAACCAGGCGGGATACCGCCGCATTTCATGAGCGCAATTGTTATCCTCAATGATCGACAATAAGCTTTTAAGCGACATCTACGACCGCCATCACCACGAGCTCTTCATCTATATCTGCGGGTTCACGCGAATGCCGGAGCTGGCGGAGGATTTCCTCCATGACGCCTTCGTGCGTCTCATCCGCTATTCAGAGAAGTATCCCCTCGATGAAAGCAACATCCGGGCCTTCCTGTACCGGACCGCCCGGAATATCTGCATCGACCACGCCCGGAGGAACAGAAAAGTGGAGATGACGGCCCTGGCGGATAATACCGAGTCCCCGGGCACCGATCCGCAGGAAGCCATGGAAATGAAAGAGCTGCGCCGCACGGTCAACTCACTGGTGGACGCCCGGGACGCTGAATCCAAGTCAGTGTACCTGATGAGGACCGAACTGGAGATGCCCTACGAGGAAATAGCCGGCGCCCTGGGAATATCAGTGCGGACGGCCAAAAGGAAGATGCGCTCCATGGTGGAATACCTGGCCGATACCCTGGAAAAGGCCGGATTCAAGCTATTAGTCCTGTTTATGCTGGCACTACTGGCGATTTTGATCGTTATATATAAATGATGAGGGGCATGACCAGTGACACGGCACATATCAAATAGGGACCTCGCGGCGCTCATTGCCGGGACAGCCGGTGACCGGTCACGAAGCCGTGTGAGCAAGCACCTGGAAGAGTGCGTCCAGTGCAGGGCCCGCCATGACAGGATCCTCGCAGCCATAGCGCCGCGTTACCGCGATCTGCGGGCAAGCGACGCCGCCTGGATCAGGGTCATTCGCTCCTGGGAAAAACTTGCCCGGGAGGGATCATCCCCTGCCCCATCACGCCTCCGCTCCTTCCTGGCCTTCCATCCGCGGTCTGTCATTGCCGCGTCCCTGGCCCTGGCCGCGTCTGTAGCAGTTATATCTGTCCTGTTGATCCGAACACCGACAGAGCCGCCACGGCCTTATCTTTCCGCGGTCCAGCTCGACAGGGGTGTCACCATTGACGGCAAGTCCCCCGGTGAACTGCCCCGGGTCTACGGAGGAAGCGCCGTCAGCCTCCCGGACAAAACCATGGCGCGCCTGGTCCACGGCCGCAATTTTTCCATAACCCTTATCGGTCCGGGCGCTTTTTCAATCAGACGCTTCGCATCCGGGACATCTTCAAATCGAATGGATATTGAATGCGCCCTCGATCAGGGGATGCTAATATCCTCCAGCACGGGCGGCATCTCCTACTCCTATACCACGCCGGGGGCCCGGGTGGAGCCTGTCGGCACGGAATTCCTCCTGCAATCTGCCGGCGGAAAAACCCTGGTTGTCATGAAAAGCGGAAGCGTCCGAGTGAAGCCGGTCCAATCGGCTGAAACAGTGACGGTCACTGCCGGCAATAAATGCATGGTCGCGGAAAAAGCCGAGATCAGGAAAGCCGAAATTGAAGATTTGAAGATATTCGGGAACATCGATCAGCTCCGGGCCGGGGCTTTCAAGCAGCGGCTCCTGAATTCAAAGCCAATTGATAGAGAGGTAAAATTCCATGGAGGACCCGCCGCGGATTCCGGAAAATCCCGGAGCGATAACAATCAGGGGACATTAACAGCACCGGATGGAGAGAACAAAAATCAAAGGAACATGATCCGAAGGGATTCAATCGATAATCCCGCAAAACCCGGCCTGAAAGAACAGGGGCGGATAAATAAGCAGAAGAAGGTTATCAGGGAAACACGGAAAGCTATACGGCAGCAAAGAAGGGCATTGAGGTAGGATAGCTATATTACAGATGAGGGTGTAGCTCTGACACCATTTCTGAACGGCTGTTTACCGATAACTATCGGCGCAAATAATAAATTTTATTCTGACACCTTAATTATGAATAAAGAGTACCGATAACAATCGGTCTTTTTATGATTTACTCTGACACCGCCATATTCATGGCCCGATTTTCTGGACAATAAAAAAATATTGACCATACAGAACAATCCTTATTTATTGATTGTTATCGTCCAACATCCGGAAAATACAATGTCTACCGATAACTATCAGAGCCTGTATAAAACCGAAGCCGCCCTGCCGGGAAAACAGAACAACTACGAGACCGCCTACAGGGAAGCGGCGGACCAGCTGTCACCGATAACTATCGGTGATATCGCCCTCAGGAGCGGCGCCATGGTCACCGAAACAGGCCCAGGCAAAGCCCTGGTCCTGCCCTTTATCGGGGAGAGCCTCCTGGTTACCCACCCTGACATTACAGTCATCCACAGGGACGGGGATAAAGAAGTCCCCATGTGGGAAAAGATCCTGGCGCTCCACTACCTTGTCCGCGCCAATGGCGCACCGGCCCGGTGCGACCAGGTAACCTTCAAACAGCTGGAGGGAGGGCTCGGCTACTATCCGGCGTTTGAGCGCCGAAGCATAACTCCGCTCCTGGAGGCCTTCGGCAACGATATGGACAGGCTTATGGAGACTGGACTGGCGGCCGGTGGCATCCGGTCATCCCTTGGCGACCATGGCCTTCTCTTCAGGGCTTTCCCGAAGGTTGATGTAACCTTTTTATTCTGGAAAGGCGATGACGAATTTCCCCCTTCGGGGAGCGTGGTCTTCGATTCGTCCATATCGGGTTATC
Source organism: Spirochaetota bacterium (assembly GCA_017999915.1). Taxonomy (NCBI): domain Bacteria; kingdom Pseudomonadati; phylum Spirochaetota; species Spirochaetota bacterium. The sequence continues at coordinate 27,085 of JAGNKX010000021.1, read as the reverse complement.
TGTCCACCGAGGACGTGGCGGTCCTCTGCAACATGATCGCGGTCAGGATACTGAAAACGCCCCTGCCCTAGTCTTATACTTGTCACTTTTTGCCGGAGCCGGCGATCAGGTCCTTCATTTTTATCTCCGGATGATGGTAGCGCTCATAGGCCGGCGTTTTCTTTCCGAACTGTATCGCCTCCTGCGGACACCACTGGATGCAGGCGAGGCACTGCTCGCAATGATGGAGCCAATCAGGCCTGTCATTCTTCATGGCGATATTGTCCACGGGACATAGCTTCGCGCAAAGGGCGCAGCCGTTGCACTTGTCATCGGTCCAGAAATCCTTGTCCATCTTCGGGACCATGGTATAGGTCATTTTATAAAGGGCGGTGAATATGATCCGTTGCCACAGGGGGCCCTTTTCTATATGGCCTGATTCGTTTCCCTTGATGATAGCGGCTGCCCGCTTTATCTTTTCCCCCGCCTCCCGGTGCATCTCCCGGAGCTTTTCGGCAGGTCCCGGCCCTCCCCAGGGGATGTAGTTGCTCGGGAGCATGATATCGAAGCCCGCCGACAGGGTCATGCCGCGGGAGGCCAGCAGCTTCTTAAGCTGCACCAGGGTGCGGGCCACCTGGCCCGCGTTCACGGCAAAGGCGAAGTAGTATTTTTTCGGGTCCGCGGTCATTTTTTCTATGAACCGCATGGCGAGGGAGGGAACGCCCCACATGTGCACCGGAAAGACCAGACCCACGGCGTCGGCTCCGGCCGATTCATTGTCATTATCCGCGTAGGCCATGGGAATGAGCCGCGCATCGCCGATCTCGGCGGCCGCGGCGCGGGCGGTCCAGAGAGAGTTGCCGGTTCCGGTGTAGTAATAAATCACTGTTTTCATGGTCCCCTCTAAAACGGAAAATTATCATCTCTACAAATAAAAGATCCCTGTTCATCCCCCATGTCCACTAAAAATTGCATGATTTCCGGATTTCCTTCTGGACAGGGCACTCTCCGTTTCTATCCTTACAATCAAAAGGCGCATCGCTCCGCGATAAACCGCGCCCGGAGAAGAGATGTGAAACTCGCTGTTACCGGAAAGGGCGGCGTCGGCAAAACAACGACCGCCGCCCTGATAATCAGGCACCTCGCCAGGCATGGGAAGCGTGTCATCGCCATCGACGCGGACCCTGACGCGAACCTCGCTTCCGCCCTCGGATTCAAGGATACCGGCGCAATCGTTCCCATAGCCGACATGGAGGCCCTGGTGGAGGAGCGAACCGGCGCAAAGCCGGGACAGTCCGGGTCCTTCTTCACGATAAACCCCAGGGTGGACGACCTGCCGGAAAAGCTCTGGCTGGAAAAAGGATCGATACGCCTCATGGTCATGGGCACGGTCAAGAAAGGGGGCGGCGGGTGCGTGTGCCCGGAGAGCACCCTCTTGAAGAACCTGATATCCCACGTGGTCTTTTACCGCGACGACGTGGTGGTGATGGACATGGAGGCCGGCATCGAGCACCTGGGCCGCGGCACCGCCACGGCCGTGGACATGGTCATCGTGGTGGTGGAGCCCGGGCGGCGCAGCGTCGAAACGGCGGAGAAGATCAGGAAGCTCGCCGCCGATCTCGGCATCGGGCGCATCGGAGTGGTGGGGAACAAGGTCCGCGGCGACGCTGACAGGGCCTTTATCCGTGAAAGCCTTCCCGCCATGAGGATACTGGGGTTCATACCTTTCGACGAGAGATTGATAGAGGCTGACATGGAGGGACACGAAGCGCCCCCGGAGATGGACGAAGCCATAGGTGATATATTGAAGCAGATAGTCACCGCCAACCGATGACGCGGCCGCGGCCCCCGCGCTACTCGAAGTAGAGGGCCCGGGCGTTCTCCGACTCCCACACGATCACGGAGACCATGGCAATGCCCGCGGGAAGCCCCTCCTTCATCTGGTGATAGATATGGCGCGCGATTATTTCGGAGCTCGGGTTCTCTCCCCGGAGCCCGGCCACATCGTTCAGCATCACGTGGTCCAGCGGGTCGATGGTCTTTTTCAGGAGCTTCTTCAAATCTGAAAAATCCATGAGGAGCCCGATATCATTAAGGGTCTCTCCCTGCACCGTCACTTCCACCCTCCAGTTGTGGCCATGGACGGCCTCGCACTTGCCCTTGTACCCCTTGAGCTGGTGGGCCGAAGAAAAGTAATCATGAACTGTTAGCTGAAACATCGATCTTACGCCTCCACGTGGGCTGTTCTGAGCTGCTGGCTGTTCTCAAGGGAAAGAAAATCCTCGTCGAAGGAATACCACACGATACCGTAATCCTTACGGAAATCCTTCACGTCGTCGCCGACGAACCTTCCGTCGATGAGGCAGTGCTTCATGAAATCCGCGATCATCTCCATCTCGCGCTCCTGCATGCCGAAGCGCGTCATCTCCTGCACGCCGATGCGGACGCCGCTGGGATTGCTCACCTTCCCCAGCGGATCATGGGGCAGAAGGTTCATGTTCAGGATGATGCTGTTGTCCTTCAGGACGCGGCTCACCTCGTCGCCGCCGCCGAGCTCCCTGACGTTGACCGCCACCTGGTGGCTCTCGGTAAAGCCGAACTCCTTCGCCTCGACGGAGAACCCCCTGTTATCCAGCGCCGCGGCCAGGGCCCTGGCGTTCTTGATCACCTGGTCGGCATAGGCCTCGCCGAATACCATGAATTCGAAGGTCGTCACCGCCAGGGCCACCAGGGTGTCAAGGTGGTGGTTGCTGGAGCTGCCGGGGAATGCCCCCTTGTCTATCTTCGACCAGTCAGAGTCCTTCATGTTGCTGAAGATGATGCCCCGCTGGGAGCCGAAGAAGGTCTTGTGCGTGCTGGCGTTCACCACGTGGGCGCCCTCCCGGAGCGGATTGTGGAAGCGCTTCCCCGCGATGAGGCCCAGCACATGGGCCGCGTCGTATATGAGGATAATGCCGTTGTCGCGGCAGATGGGGGCCAGCTCCTTCACCGGGTCAGGAAAGAGATAGAGGCTCTTCCCCATGATCATGACCTTTACCGGCACCTTCTGCAATATATTGATAGTCTCCTTCACATCTATATGGTATCCGTCGGGCGTGAGGGGAAAATTGATGATGTTCGACGAGTACTTTCCCACTGACCCGTGGCGGTGATGGCTGATATGGCCGCCGCCCGACGTTGAGTTCACCATGACGATATCGCCGGGCCTGATATACCGGCTGAAAACGGCGTCATTGGCCACGGTGCCGGACACGGGACGCACGTCCAGGTGCTTGCAGTCCAGGAGGGACTTCAGGTGCTGCTTCACCCTCGCCTCGATCTCGTCGATGATCTCCGTGCCCTGGTAATAGCGCTCCCCAGGGTGCCCCTCTGCGTAGCGGTGGCAGAAATCGGACCCCATTACGCCCCGGGCGCGCTTGCTCATCACGTTCTCGCTGGCTATGAGGTTGATGGTGCTCAGGCGCCACTGGTTCTGCGTCCTGACAAGCTCTTCAATGCGCTCGATGTTACGCTGGTATATCATGGCGGCCCCCTCCGATTGTAGAGCAGGATATCCGGTAGATACTAAGTTACTAATGGTTTTACCGGTAAGTCAACCAGAAAGAGCCATCAGCCTAAAAAAGATAGGCCTGGATACGGGATATGCAATTCCAATAAAAAACCGATTTTTTATAAAAATATCCCCAATTTTTTGTATTGACAGGCAGGCGGCATCCAATTAAAAGATTCATCAATCGGGCAATTAGCTCAGTCGGTTAGAGCGCCTGCCTCACATGCAGGAGGTCGATGGTTCGAGTCCATTATTGCCCACAGGAAAGAGCCCTCGTAAAAGCGGGGGCTTTTTTATTTAATCCGCAAAGAGAACAGATGAGGCGATCACGAACTGCGCCGCGTAGTAGAGGACGTGATTCATAACAACATATACCGGCGTGTTTTTTCCCTCGCCGAAATACGTTCCGGAAAGCATAAAGTCGGAGAGTAAAAATAACACCCCGCCGATTGACATGACTATCCAGACCGTTTCGCCTGTTACAACTGCCGCCACAATAGACGATGCGGCCATTGCCATCAAAATAAAGCCGTATATGAAACAGGTGGGCTTGAACTTACCGTAAATCAATTTCATGGGTTTTTCCAACGCCACTGTCGCTGCCGCGCCGATGAGCGCCGGCGCTATTGACAGCACAAGCGTTACTGGTGTCCAGTTATAATGCGAGAATATCGCCGCCAAAAAGAAGAGGTGACCCACAAAGAAGGAATAGAACCCGGCGTAGAGATACGCATCCCTGTCCTGGAGATAAATATATTTAAGGTCCAGCCAGATGTCTCCCAGAAGACCGCAGACAAGGCCGATAATAATAAGGAGGCCGTAGCTAAGCGCCATTGAGTTCACGGCAAGCGCCGCACAGGCCGTTGATATGAAAAATACGCTTGCGGCCGCCTTCGTGACAAGTACGGGCACGCTCACTTTTTTAACTCTCAACGCAATGAAAAGAATCGTTGTCACAATGCCGGGAATAAGTGCGATCCAGTATATGCCGATGCCAGCCATGTTTTTCCTCACTTAACCATCAATATATCATATTTTATTAAGGGATAAGTCATAATAATGCAAGCAGAATTAATCTTTTCTATACATCGCCATCATCGTATTTCCTTGACTTTGCATAATTATACCATTAACTAGTACTTCCGGATTAAGATAATAACAAGCAGGCAGAATCAGACACCAGTGGACAACCTGAGAACACACGGCAGCCCGCCCTTCTCCATCGCGGTCATCCATGGCGGCCCCGGGGCCGCAGGCGACATGGCGCCCGTGGCGGAAGAGCTATGCCGGGGCCACGGGGTCCTGGAGCCCCTGCAGACCAAATCGACCATAGACAGCCAGGTCCTGGAGCTGCTCGGCGTTTTGCGCCTGAAAGCGGAGCTCCCGGTAACCCTGATAGGCCATTCCTGGGGCGCCTGGCTTGCCTTTATCTTCGCCTCGCGATATCCCGAAATGATGAATAAATGCATCCTTGTCGGCGCCGGACCCTTCGAAGAGCGCTACGTTCCCGTCATGAATGAAACAAGACGAAAACGACTCACCGCCGGGGAACGACGTGAAGCCGAGACTTTGACCCTGGCCCTGGAGTCGCCCGGCGCGAAAAACAGGAAAGAGATATTGAAGAAGCTGGGCGACCTGATCGCCAGGGCGGATTCCTATGACCCGATCAGCATCGACAAAGAAACGACGGACCTTCGGCCCGGGATATTTCTGCCTGTGATGAAGGAAGCCCTGGAGCTTCGTAAAAGCGGGGCCCTCCTGGATATGGGGAAGAACATCACGTGCCCTGTTATTGCTATTCACGGAGATCATGATCCCCATCCCTACAGGGGAGTCATTGACCCCCTCTCGCGAAACATCAGGCTTTTTAAGCCGATCCTCCTCACACGCTGCGGCCATTACCCGTGGAAAGAACGACACGGCCGGGATGAGTTTTTTTCTATCCTGAATAGCGAACTCAGGTTTGCCTGATCCTGCATTATTTAATTTTTTTATTAAAATGAATGCTGCTTGAAATAATTCTATATATATTATACATGGGTGTATGTAATTCAGACTCAGGTGCCGGGAGGCCGGGTTCCCGTTTACATCCTACCAGGGGACTTTGCCGGGAGCGAAACGCTGGTTTCGCCACATCTCAATGTTAGATGCGAACACTACAAAGGCATGATCTGATTAATGGATAATTATTCAATACTCATTGTCGAAGACGAAGCCATCACCGCCCTCGATGTGAAGAACTTTCTCCTGGGCTTCGGCTTTAACGTCGTCGGCATCGTTTCCACCGGCGAAGAGGCCATCGAGCAGGCCGAGCGGATCCGCCCCGACATCATCCTCATGGACATCATCCTGGCCGGCAAGATCGACGGTATAGCCGCTTCCATGACCATAAAGGAGCGGTATGACATACCGGTCATTTACATGACGGGCAACGCCGATATCATGACCGTCAACAGGGCCCGCGAAACCGCTCCGTACGGCTATATCGTGAAGCCGATCAACCGCCAGAACCTCTACTCCACCATCGACACCGCCCTGCACCGCCACTACCTGGAAACCGAGCTGAAAAAGAAAAGAGAGGAGCTCGAGACGGCCAACGTGACCATGGAGGAGGGAAAGGAGCGTTACAAGAAGCTTTTCGACAACTCCGGGGACGCCATCCTCATCATGAAAAACAACGTTTTCGTGGATTGCAACAGGCGCACCATGGAAATCTTCGGCTGCGGCCAGGATGATATCATCGGGCACAGGTTTGATGAATTATCGTCGCCCCGCCAGCCGGACGGCGGAGATTCAGCGATGATGGGGGACGAAAAGATACATGCCGCCCTGGGCGGCATGCCCCAATACTTTGAATGGCTCCACTCCCGCAAGGACGGCAGCTCCTTCAACGCCGAAATCAGCCTTAATACGATCGAGCTGCGCTCGGGGATCCACCTCCAGGTCATCGTGCGGGACATCAGCGACCGGAAGCGGGCCGAGGCGGAAAAGGAGCGGATACAGGCCCAGCTCATCCAGGCGCAGAAGATGGAAGCCATCGGGACCCTGGCGGGCGGCATCGCCCACGACTTCAACAACATGCTCGGCGGCATCATCGGGAGCCTCAACCTGATAGACCTGCTGACGGAGAAGGAAAACCTGGTCCAGAAAGAGGCCCTCAGGAAATACCTGGATACGGCCATGGAATCGTCGCGCAGGGCAGCGGAAACCACCAAGCAGCTCCTTACCCTGTCGCGGCGCCAGGAGCTCAGCTTTGCGCCTGTTGACATCACCCAGTCCCTGAGGAACGTGCAGAAAATCTGCAAGAACAGCTTCCCGAAATCCATCAACCTTGATTTCATCATTCAGGACCTCCCCCTGATGGCCAACGCCGATTTCACCCAGGTCGAGCAGATCCTCCTCAACCTGTGCGTGAACGCTTCCCACGCCATGACCATCATGCGACCCGAAGGATCGAAGATGGGAGGATCGCTGACAGTGCAGGCCGCCAGGATAAAATGCGACGCGGAATTCTCCGCACTCCATCCCCAGGCGCAGACCGGCATCGATTATATCCGCATATCCGTAAGCGATACCGGAATCGGCATGAACGAGGACGTCCGCAAATGCATCTTTGAGCCTTTCTTCACCACCAAGGCCCAGGGGAGCGGCACCGGCCTCGGACTCGCCATGGTCTACAGCATCATCAACCAGCACACCGGTTTTATCGACGTTTATTCCGAAGAGGGCAGCGGCTCAACCTTCACGGTCTACCTTCCCGCCATTGAAGAAGGCGCCGTCCATGGCGTTTCCAAGGAAAAGCCCGACGGCATAATCCGCGGCGCCGGGCGCATCCTCGTCATTGACGATGAACCGGCCATCCTCCGCATCGCCCGGGGCATGCTCGAGCAGTGCGGCTACGAGGTCGTCACGGCCGACAATGGGAAAGAGGGTATCGCGATTTACGAGCAGGGGCCCGATCCCTTTGATGCCGTCGTTCTTGACCTCTCCATGCCGGGGATCTCCGGCCACGAAGTGCTGAAACGTCTCCGCGAGATCAACCCCTCGGTCAGGGTCCTGGTCACATCGGGCCTTGCCGAGGACGAGGAGATAAAAAAGATAACCTCCGGCGGCTACGGCGGCTTCATGCAGAAGCCCTATACTGCTGCCGAATTCTCATCCAATCTTAAAAATCTGCTTGCGCCGTAGATCATATCCGGAAAACTATCAACAGGAAATCCGGAAAAACAGCTCTCTAACACTGGAATAGAAAAAGGTGCGCAGGCAATGATACGCAGATGCGTTGAATCCGACTTTGAGGCCATGTTCGGCATCATCAACGACGCGGCCCAGGCCTACCGGGGCGTGATCCCCGGGGACCGGTGGCACGATCCCTACATGCCGCGGGAAGAGCTGCGTCGCGAAATCGAGGACGGCGTGCAATTCTGGGGTTATGATGAAAACGGAACTCTAATCGGAGTAATGGGGATCCAGGATGTGATCGACGTTACATTGATTCGCCATGCCTATGTTACAACGAAAGAGCGGAGGAAGGGCATCGGCGCAAAGCTCCTCTCGGAACTTGTCACGAAAACAGACAGGCCCCTCCTCATCGGGACCTGGGCCGACGCGTCATGGGCCATCAGCTTCTACCGGAAACACGGATTTCGTCTGGTCACGCCCGAAGAAAAAGACAGGCTCCTGAAAAAATACTGGAAGATACCGCCGCGGCAGGTGGAAACATCGGTTGTCCTTTCCGACCGATAATCCACCGACCGCAACAACGGCCTGCCATCGAAGCGCGGAGAATGCTACAGGCAGAGGATCTCGTCCTCGGTGAGGTCTTCCACCCTCACGATGTCGATGCCCTTGATCATGGCCGCCAGCTGCTTGGAAGAAATTTCCGGCATGGTCATGACGATGCGCCATCCCTTATCCTTGGTCCAGTTGAGGAATTTCCACGCGTAGCACTCCTTGCAGTGCACGGCCTTCTTTTCCAGGTAGGCATCTCCTGACAATCCTTCCAGCGGCGCATGCTGCGGACAATTGATGCTCCTGCAAAACGTTCCCGATTCGTATTTCTTATGCATGTGGCACCTCCCTTGCTTTTATATTTTGCCGGAAACCCTTTGTAATACGGGCGGTTCCCCATTCCCTGTCATCCATCATTCATTGCAATAAGAATCACAACCTTCAATCCTGAAATCCACCATCCGCCGGTCCCCGCCTATTTAGACCCGGGCATTGACGTGAACACACCAAGGGGGTCGACGTCATTGCGCAGAATGCCAAGGATTTCCCCGGACGGGGTCGGCGTTACCGGAATTTCACCGTCAGGCTTCAGGAGCTCGAAACCGGTGGCCATCTGTGCCAGTCCGAAGGCCACGCCCGGATGGAGCGATTTCACCCGCATGCGCTTCGACTCAGGCTCGAAATCATATATTCCCGCGTTGGTCACCACCGCCACCGGGCCCTGTCCCAGGAGGCCGGCTTTTTTCCTCGAATCGCTCCCGTCGAGGAAACCCACCGAGGTGATGAAGTCCACCCTCTTGACGAACTTGTCCGGCGACTGCAGCCCCACCAGTACCATCTTCTCGCTCAGGGACGAAAGGTCGTTGTTGCCCCCGGAGCCGGTGAGGCGCACCTTCGGCTTCAGGAGGTCGTTCCCGATCATGTGGGTGTTGATGTTCCCGTACATGTCTATCTGCGCGAAACCCAGGAAGCCGATGTCGACATAACCGTTGTAGGCCTGGCCGAAGGAGTACGACATTTCCAGGATCATGGGCGACTTGCGCCAGGTGAAGGGACCGCCCACGGACCAGGGCATGCCCCCCTCGAGGGGATCCTGCGCTCCGGATTCGTACACCAGGGTGATGCTCGGCGCGTGGGTCTTGCGGGCGAGGATGGCCGCCACCATCGGGAGGCCGGTGCCCACGTAGACCACCTGGTGGTCCTCGATCTGCAGCGAGAGATTGTAGGCGACCATTTCAAGGGGATTGGCTGGTTTCATCTCTGTCATGGATCATTTCCTCCTTTCGAAATAACGAAGGCCGCGCCCCTCAGTAGTAAATGCCGGACTCGGTTTCAATCGATTTGAACTCCTCGTATGAGAAATCAAACCCAAGGTCTTCATTGTCATATTCCTCCGCCTTGGTGAGGCGGCGCGAATTGGCGATCCATCTGGCCCCGCCCAGCTTTTCTATAAAGTCAAACTGGTCTTTCGAGGTGAAGACCCAGTATTCGAAGTATTCATCGATGTTCTTCTGGGACTGGCAGGCCCAGCGCATCAGCTTTTCCCACCACTGTCGCGACCAGTAGTAGCAGCCTGGCATGCTCCCGGGCGCCGCGCCGTAGGGCAGCTCGACGACGGCGTCCACGCAGGTAAAGGGGATGACCACGCCCTTGTTGTTGCTCCTGATGTCGCCCGGGGGCACGATCTCCTCGGCGGTGACGATGATCCGCCGCGCCGCAGCCGCCAGGGCGATATCGTTTATCGGCGGGCCGTACATCCGGGCGTTGCCGAAGCGGTCCGCCGCCTGGACATGGATGATGGCGATGTCCGGGTACAGGGCAGGCACGAAGACCACCGGGTCCGGGTCGGAGCGCATCGGGTTCTGCATCACCTTCACGTAGGCGTTGTACTTCAGTATGTCCGAGCCGAGGAGCTGCTTGCTGAACACGCCCGGGACGCCGAGCTGGGCCGCCTTGAAGCCCTGGGCCATGGTGCCGTGGCTCCACTCGGACAGTATCTTCGTCTTACCCTCTATGACGGCCCGCGAATAGGCCCGGTCGTATCCGCGCATCTCCGCGCCTGAATAGGAATTGTGGGAATACCGCGCGGCGCCGAAGGCGATCATGTAGCTCTGGTTCGAGTTCGGCGAGCCGATCATCTGGATGTTCTTTTTTTTCTGGCGGAGTATTTCGAAGTAGGCCTGCATCGGGGTCCGGACATAGCTGAAACCGGTATCCGACAGCACGTCGCCGTCCCTCACGAATTCGCCGATGGCCTCCTTGAGGGAAAGCCTTTTATCACGGCGCGAGTGGTCTTTCCTGAGGTGCGCTTCGCGAGCGGAGGCGAAATTAATAAGCGGATCGAGTATGGAAGCATCTTCAATTTTAAGATTGGCTATTGCATCCCGGTTATAATCGTAGACCGCCATGGCCGCCTCCTTCCTTGATCGTTACATCTTTAAAATACTATCTTTTTATACATTAAACCATCCTTTGTGGAAGTGATTTTATGTGAGAAAATCCCACAACACCGGTGGCATTAGCATAACAGAAACGGTTACAATACTTGATTTTTGGAAGTATTCGGCTTCACTGATTTGGGCAATATCAATTATCAGCCAGCTCCTGGCATCAGCCATCGGATGCGGCACCGGCGCCGGCCAGGTGTCCTTTAGCTTCGATGAGGCAAGCAACGGCGCAAGCAAGAGCATAGCCAGGCCCTGAAATAACAATACAGCGTATAAAATCCGCCATTGTCGATTCAGTTTCTATTATAGAGAGAGTATCTATGCGCCGTAAATACGCGGATTAACGCGCCGGAGCCTTCAGTTTTTCCCGCTTGCGAACCCCGCAATTGCCTGATTGAGCACGGATGCCTGATATCCCACATAGACCCTGTTGCCGAGGATAAAGACCGGGATGGGCACCTCTTTTTTGATCGTCGTCACGTCAGACAGCTTTTTCATATAGTAAGGGACCCCGTTGACCAGGACAAAGGCATGGGGCGTATTGCCTTCATAAATAAAGGGCTTGCCGCCGTTGCGGGCCTGAATCTGCTGCAGCATGGCGATCAGTTTTCCCAGGTTCTGCCTGTTTGAGGCGTCGACCTGGTTCATGGCGTTACGCACGTCATAGGCAACCATGGTGATGCGGGGATAGCGCTTGAGGACGGGTGGAAGCTCCTTTTCGGCCTGCTTGCAGTGAGGGCATACCTGGCTCTTAAAGAAATGGAGATAAAGGCGGTTTTCAGCTCCATCGGCCCGCAGCGCCGCGGCAAAGAACGAACAAAATATCATCAAACAGGAGAAACCGGTCATTTTTTTCATGCTCTACACCCCCGTACGGAATTATTGCGGCTTGATAAGCGCTTCGCCCTGTTTCCATCCCGCCGGGCAATAACCGCCGCCTTTCCCGACCGTAACCGCGGCCGACACCTTGCGGAGCAGCTCCTCGGCGCTCCTGCCGATAGCGTCGTCATGGATCTCGCATGCCACGATGACGCCGTCGGGATTGATGACGAAGCTGGCCCGGTAGGCCGTGCCGGCGTCCTCATTGTAGACGCCGAAGGCCCTGCTCAGCCGGCCGTTGCGGTCGGAAAGCATCGGATAGGTTACAGCCTTCACCAGCTCATTCTGACCGTGCCATGCCCTGTGGACATAGACCGAGTCGGTGCTTACGCCGGCTATCTCAGCACCCAGCTTTTTAAACTCAGGGTAGAAGTCAGCCAGCTCCTTCAGCTCAGTGGGACATACGAAGGTGAAGTCGGCCGGATAAAAATACAGGACCAGCCATTTCCCACGGAAATCCCCGAGGCTGATTTTTTTTATGACACCGCCCTGAAACGCGTCGAGAGAAAAGACGGGCGCGCGGCGGTTTATGAGTGAAACCGGCCCGCGCTCCTCCCGTTCCCGATGGGACCGGCCCGGCTCAGCTTCCTTTGCGCACGAGAGCATCAGTGCCGCGGCGAGGACCATTACGGGGAAAGTTTTGCTCATGGGATGCCACCTCTCACTATATTCGATAATCGGCACAATGGACAGGGCGATTATAATTCGTCATCACCGGTATCAATCATAAATTTATCGGGATGGTTGCCTGATATATCTCATCTCAGCCGGTTGTTGTCAAGCACCTGCGAATATTTTTTCATCTGTCATTAAGCTAAATCAATTTTTTACAATAATCATATTTAGTAAGATTTTGTTATTTTTTGTTATCATAATAAAATCCACTTCATCCTTAAAGAAATTTTTTTTAAATTTATACATCCATCCCGCAACATGTTAATAAAAACATGTTGCAATAAAACACACAGAAAAAAATACTCATAATAATGAAGAATAATTGTCGCATAACAATGCAATTAATTTTGCGCACATATTCCAAGGAGGTATCCTATGCCTTTATCCCGTAGGGATTTTCTTAAACTCTCGGGAATGACCGCTGCCGGCGCCTTTATCGGCGGCACTGCGTTCCTGAGCGGCTGTAAATCAGCAGATAAACTGAGCGGCACGAAAGAATCGACCACCATTTGCCCGTACTGCGGCGTTGGGTGCGGCCTTATCGTCTCGACCAAGGGCGGTAAGATCGTGAACATCGAAGGCGATCCAGATCATCCCATCAACCAGGGAAGCCTCTGCTCCAAGGGAAGCGCCCTGTTCCAGGTGGGCGTGAACGAGCGTCGTCTCGCCAAGGTGCAGTACCGTAAGCCCTACGGCACCGAGTGGGAAGAAATATCATGGGAAGACGCCATCAAGAAAATTGCCCGCCGCGTCAAGGAAACGCGCGACGCCACGTTCCAGGAAAAGGACGGCGATGTTATCGTGAACCGTACGCCGGGCATCGCGAGCCTCGGCGGCGCCGCCCTCGACAACGAGGAATGCTACGTCCTCTCGAAATTCATGAGGACCATGGGCGTCACCTATCTAGAACATCAGGCCCGTATTTGACACTCCGCAACTGTCGCCGGTCTGGCGGCATCATTCGGCCGGGGTGCCATGACGAATCACTGGATTGATATTAAGAACTCTGACGTTGTTTTCATGATAGGCAGTAACGCTGCCGAAAACCATCCCATTTCATTCCGCTGGATCGTAAAGGGGATGGAGGAGCGCGGGACCAAGCTCATCGTTGTGGATCCCCGCTACACCAAATCGGCCTCCCTCGCGACGCTGTACGCGCCCATTCGGTCCGGTACGGACCTGGCCTTTCTCAACGGCATAATCAATTACGCCCTTGAGACAAACAGGATTCAGAAGGAATACGTGGTGGAATACACCAACGCGTCATACCTGGTGAACCCCGACTACAAGTTCAACGACGGCCTCTTTTCAGGATATGACGCGGGCAAGCGCAATTACGGCGACCGCAAGACCTGGACCTACCAGGCGGATGACAAGAAGATACCCAAAAGGGACAAGTCGCTCAAGAATCCCCAGTGCGTATACCAGCTCATGAAGAAGCATTACGAGCGCTACACGCCGGAGAAAGTGGCGGCAATCACCGGATGCCCGAAGGATACATTCCTCAAGGTCGCCGAGCTGTTCACGTCAACCCACAAACCGGACAAGGTGGCGAACTTCATGTATGCCATGGGCATCACCCAGCACACGGTGGGCACCCAGAACGTGCGGGCGCTGGCAATCCTCCAGCTTCTCATGGGCAACATGGGTCTCGCCGGCGGCGGCATCAACGCCCTCCGCGGCGAATCCAATGTCCAGGGATCGACGGATCACGCCCTCCTTTTCCATATAATACCGGGCTACATGCCGTGCCCCAGCGCCAAGGACCACCCCACCCTGGAAGCGTACAACAAGACGACGCCCCAGAGCAATGACCCGATGAGCATCAACTGGTGGTCTAACAGGCCCAAGTACCTGGTGAGCATGCTGAAAGCCTGGTACGGCGACGCGGCAACGAAGAAAAACGACTTCTGCTATAACTGGCTGCCGAAGTTTGGCAAGCCGTCCCCCTACATAATCCTTTTCGAGGACATGCTGAAAGGCATCATCAAGGGCGCCTTCTACATGGGAACCAACCCGGTCGTGGGCGGTCCCAACGCGAACCGGAACGCCCAGGCCATGGACAAGCTCGACTGGCTCGTCGCGGTAGACCTGTGGGAAACGGATTCGTCGGTGTTCTGGAAGCGTCCGGGAGTGAATCCGGCCCAGATCAAGACAGAGGTATTCCTCCTTCCGGCGGCATCCTCCGTGGAAAAGGAAGGAAGCATTTCCAATTCCGGGCGGTGGGCCCAGTGGCGCTACAAGGCGGTGCACCCGGTTGGCAAATCTAAATCCGACCTGGACATCGTCGACCTTTTGTTCAAGGAAATCAGAAACCTTTACAAAAAAGAAGGGGGCAAGTTTCCCGATCCGATACTTAAATCGAACTGGAATTACGTTGAGGAAGGCGAGCACGAAGCATCGCCGCACCTGGTCGCGAAGGAGATCAACGGCTACACCTGGCCCGACAAGGACCAGATGAAAACCTTCATGGACCTCAAGGACGACGGATCCACCGCCTGCGGATGCTGGATCTACTGCGGCAGCTACCCGGGCTCAAGCAAGAACCTGATGGCGCGCCGCGGAACGAGCGACGCCTCCAACAAGATAGGCATGTTCCCTGAATGGTCCTGGTGCTGGCCCCTGAACCGGCGCATCATTTACAACAGGGCGGCGGTCAACCGCAAGGGCGAGCCGTGGGACCCGAACCGCTGGGTCGTAAAGTGGACCGGCAGCAAATGGAAGGGCGATATCCCGGACGGCGGCCCGAAATTCGGCCCCGAAGCCAAGAACCCCTTCATCATGAACAACGAGGGCATGGGACGCCTCTTCTCTCCCGGCAAGGCTCTCACCGACGGTCCCTTCACCGAGCATTATGAGCCGATGGAGACGCCGATACCGAACATGATGAACAGCCAGAAGGTCAATCCGGCCTCGGTCATTATAGGCGAGGTCGCCGGTCAATTCGGCAATCCCGGCCAGTATCCCTACATCGGAACATCATACCGGGTGGTCGAGCACTGGCAGGCCGGCGCCATGACGCGTAACCTGCCCTGGCTCACGGAGCTCGTTCCCGACATGTTCTGCGAAATAAGCCCCACCCTGGCGGCAGCCAAGGGGATCAAGCACGGCGACAAGGTAAGCATCTTCAACGCCAGGGGCAGGATCACCGCCTACGCACTGGTGACCGAACGCGTCCAGCCCCTTAACGTCAATGGAAGGATGGTCGAGATGGTAGGCATGATCTGGCATTTCGGCCCGGGATGCGCCGCCACCGGCGACGCTTGCAACCAGCTCACCCCCTCGATCGGGGACGCCAACACCATGATCCCTGAATTCAAGGCGTTCCTGGTGGACATCAGGAAGGAGGCATAAACCATGTCAGGAAAAGCGTTTTTAGTGGATACAACCAAGTGCTCCGGGTGCCGGTCATGCCAGGTGGCGTGCAAGCAGTGGAACAACCTTCCCGGCGAGAAGACCACCTTCTTCGCCGGGCCGGAATACACCAACCCGGCCGAGCTTACGGCGATAACCTTCAACCACGTGAAGTTCTTCCCCATCGATCGTTCAAACCCGGAAAAGCCGGTCTGGACGATCATGCACAAGAAGTGCTATCACTGCGAGGAGGCCAACTGCCTGCGCATTTGCCCAGAGCACGCGATAAGCAAGCTCGACGGGTGGACGGTCATCGACCAGTCAAAATGCATCGGCTGCGGGGCCTGCGTGAACGAATGCATCTACAAGGTTCCCCATGTCCTTGACGAAAACATGCACAAGTACGGGTCGGAACAGCCCCTCATCAGGGACAAGTCGTACAAGTGCCACGCCTGCACGGTGAACAAGCGGGACGTGCCCGCCTGCGCGTATCATTGCCCCACCGGCGCCCTTACCTTCGGGGAGCGGGCGGCCCTGATGCGCAAGGCGCGGACACGGCTGAAACAGGTTTCGACCGAGTTTCCCCGGGCAAGCCTTTACGGCGACGAGCAGTTCGGCGGGCTGCGGGTCATCACGATCCTGAAGGACAGCCCCGACAAATACGGACTGCCGCTCCATCCGAAGGCAATCGACATTCACAAGGCGGAAGCGATCAAGGACACCTACCGCGCCCTGGCGCTCTTCTCCATGGGTGTTCCCACGCTGAAGCGCATGGCCTATAAGATGGCCAAAAAGATGGTGGGATAATCCTATATTTAATTTGACACGGAAACCCTGCGGAATGGAACATCCTTCCGCGGGGTTTATTTTCTGTTCCAGCGTGAACACGATCTTTTCGTAGAAGTATCATGCCAATGCATTCCAATGACATATCAGCCTTCATCATTGCCGGCGGCAAAAGCAGCAGGTTCGGCGAGGATAAGGCCGTTTTCTTATACCACGGCAAACCCCTCATCGAGCACGTGATTGAGGCAATACGGCCGGTTTTCAATCGTATCGCCATCATCGGCGACGACGCGGAAAAATTCGATTACCTCGGCCTCCCTTCCCATCGGGACATTGTACCCGGCATCGGTCCCCTCGGTGGATTATATACGGCGCTCCGGGTAGCCGATACCGGACGGATTTTCATATTCGCCTGCGACATGCCGGGCCTTAACACCGGACTGATACGGCACATGATTGAACTTTCCGAAAACGTTGATGTAGTAATACCTTTTATAGGCGGATTTTACGAACCGCTCCACGCGATATATTCAAAGTCATGCATTGCCCCGATGGAGACACTCATACAGGAGGGCAAACGCCAGATTTTCAGATTTTTCGATCAAGTAACCGTCAGGCAGGTAACGGCTGATGAAATTCGGGCATATGCAGACCCTGAGGCAGTCTTCAGAAATATCAATTATCGAATTGACGCGGAGCAATGACCATTGCAAATCGGGAGTTTCGACATGGAAGATCACATCGCTTATTTAAATGACAAGAATAAAACGATCCAGGCCGGCGGCGTATTGACCGACGACATGATCAGCTTTTACCAGGACCTGTTTTCATACCATCGGAAGCAGTTCGATCGCATCATAAACGACCCCCGCCTCCCTAAGATCATTGAAACGGATTTGCCCGTTTCGAAAAATGGAAAAGCAAAAGTGGACGGAACCGCACTGGCCGACCTTCTTCTACCCGGTCTGGCGCCGATCATCGAAATCGTAGAGACCCGCAATCCGGGACTCCATCTCGAGCCCCTTCATCAGGCTGTTGCGTCAGATCCCGGCACACTGAGCCGGATCCTTGACGCGGTCCTCGATATGGATGCCGATCGGCTTAACCAGTTCGCCATCACCCATAAGATCAGTCCCGACGGAACGATATTCGTGCTAATTAACTGGCTGAAGCCGTTTTTTATCAGCCTGAGAGAGAAGAGTGATATTTTGAATCCCGATACGCTTGACTCGCCATACTGTCCTTTCTGCGGCAATCAGCCCGACATGGCCGCAATAGTCCCCGGCTCGGAGGGGAAGAGGTTCCTTCACTGCTCACTGTGCGAGAACCGGTGGGCCTACAAGAGGATAGCCTGCGCCGTCTGCGGCACCGAGGATGCCGCCATGCTCGAATACCTTTCCGCCGAGAACGATTCCCGCCATCGTCTTGACCTGTGCGCCACCTGCAAGGGCTTCATGAAAACGGTTTGCCTGGAAAAATTCGAGGATATCGAGGGATGCGACCTAACCGTGGAAAATATCCTTACCGCAAGCCTTGACAGCGCCGCCCTCAAAGAAGGATACCATAAGCCCTGATATAAAATACCCCGGAGCGGAGCCCCAGGGTTTGCGCGCGCTGCGATCATCCCACGTATTCGGCGCCATTGTGAACATAGAAGGCATCCTTGCGCACGCCGGTAATGAGGATGATATTTTTTTTTCGGACAAAATCCACCGCCATGCTGGTAGGGGACGCCCGCGTCACGAGGACGGGTATGCCGGCCCTGGCCGCCTTTAACGCGATCTCGGTCGCTATCCGCCCGGTGCTGAAGAGCATCATGCGGTCCAGGGAAACTCCATGGGTCATGGCGAATCCGATCACCTTGTCAACGGCATTGTGCCTCCCGATCTCATCAAAAAACACGACACGCGTCCCGTCAACGGCATAGAGCGCCGCGCTGTGAACGCCATGGGTCTTGCTGTGAATTTCCGATAGCCCCAAAAACTCATGCATCGCGGAGGTAATGACCGCAGGATTGACCCGCGGAAGATCCCGTCTTACGGGAACATCTTCAGACGATTCAGATCCCGATCCGGCGCATCCCGACACAAGGGTTCGTATTTTTATCAGGCGCCCGAACACATCGGCATTATCCACGAGGAGCACATTAACCGTTTTCCGTTCCTCATCAACCTGTATTGCTTTGATTTCATCCTTTGAGAGGATGATCCCCTCGGTGATCATGTGTCCCACTGCCAGCATTTCCAGGTCAGAACCGGAACACGCCACGGAAAGGCAGGGCCTGCCGTTCAGCAGCAAGGTAATATGATACTCCGAGCTTATCAGCAAATCAACAGGCTCCACCCCTGCCGGTGAATACCGATGTGTTTTTATTGTTACGGTAGGAGGCAGCATTCTCAGCATCCAGATTTTTTTTTAACGATTTTCACTACTATTCGTACAATATATTGATACTATCTTTTATTGACAAGAGAAAATCCATGGAAACCACACTCAATATTCATGTCGATATTTTCAGGCTGATCAATTCTGCGGCTAAGGCCAGAGGAATCTCGCGCTCTGATTTGATTGTTACTTTATTAAAAAAGGTAATGGATGATATCGCCAATCCTTCCCGCCTTGGGAAGCTGGTGCAATATCAGGAAAAAAGCATGCCCTGCGAGTGGCGCACGTTCCATGTAAGCTTACGGGAGGATGACTATGAGTATTTCCTGGACCTGAGGAAGCTGCTGAAGATGTCTGTTTCTTTAATTCTAGCCTATGCAGTTAAAAAATATCTGAAAAGAATAATGAATAAAAATATTACCGATAACTATCTATTTAAGAATTACGTTTTGGCTAAAATGGTCATTGACAACATAGTCTGCTGGAAACTCATCTGGGGATACCCGCCGGACATAACCAAATTCATCACTTTTGACTAAGCAAAGGGGCCATCCCGTAATATGGGACAGCCTCTCTTTAATGAAATAATTCAGATATCCCTTAACACCGGGCAATTAAACAGACATACAAAACTTTGGTTACATCATCGCGCATATCCGATCTGGGCCGGTAAATTAAATTGGAATATATTATCACCGCTAAAACCGTAGCTCATGTAAACTTCTTCGCTATTAACAGTTCCATCAACAATCGCCGACGCTGATCCTGATATGCCAAGGAGAGATAAATTGAAATTAAATTTTTCAGCCACATTCAGGTTAAGCGCTACAGCTGTACCCCCATCGATTTGCAAATCACTTGCTATGGCTACCCCGCTGAGATTATTTACCACGAGTGCTAAACTGGGAAGTGGAAGGGCTGAATAGTTAAATGACACATTGGTTGTGACATTAACATCAGAAATAGTTACAGTGCCATTAACGGAGACTTCTTTAAAATTAATTTTGTGTGGTGTTGTATTTTGATAATTTACAATGTCAAATACTTGAACAGTATTGTTAAAAGTCGCCGTAACTTTTCCGATTATTGTTATCGCCACATTGTAAGAGCCTGAAGTTGCAGCACTATTACAGGTAAAACTTCCGGAAACATGCACTTCAGGTGTTATCGTATAATTGGTGCCAATAATAGCATCAGCAGGGGTTAAATCAAATTTTATCTGATTAGTGCCACTGCACGATGTATTGACATATTTCATTTTTTCGATTGCATTTGCATTCACTGCATCAAGTATGGATTTTTTAAGGCCATCTTTTGCGCTCGGGTCCACATCACCGAATACGCTTTGCATCATGCCGGTCCCCGGATTTGCCTCAATTCTGACTTGAGACATTGCCGCAGATGTGGCAAAAAGCGCGCTGCTGGCGCTGGCAACGTTTTGTTCGCTGCCTGAATACTGAGTAGGCGGCAACGCGTTAGCCGCAAGATATGCCATGCCCAGGAGTAATCCCTTGTCATCATCTTTCTTCTTTTCACAGCCCGTCACCATCAGAGCGGCGGCGATGAAGACAACTACCGTTGTAGATATTTTTTTCATATAAACCCTCAACAAATTAATAATAATTTTAATCATCCCGTAATCACTGGCGAGCCCAATGATTGTGAGCATTAACATGTAAATGTGTTATATTGTGTATATCCACACCCTTACCCTTTAATGCAACTTTTTTTTGACGAGTGATCAATTTTTTTATCAGGAGCTCTCCAGCCCTTTCACTATCTTCACAACGGCATCGTTATAGGGGCACGGCATATTCAGCGCCGCCCCTTCCCGGACAATGGCGCCGTTGATAAAATCAATCTCCGTCCTCCGGCCATTCTTAATATCCATGTACATGGATGAATAATTCTCGGCGGTCCGACGGCACACCTCCTCGACCCGGGCCACCGGGTCCGCGTCGATCAGCCTAAGCCCCTTTCGCAGGATGACCTCTTTTCCTTCCAGAACCAGGTCCTTCATGAGGGCCCGGGCCGGCTCGATCTCGAGAAGCCGGCCGTTCCTCACCCGGAAGATCGCCGTAAGGGCGTTTATGCCGGCGTTCACCAGCACCTTTCCCCACACCAGTGACTGCGGATCCGCCGACAGCTCCGCGTCAAGACCTCCCTTTCTCATGGTCGCAACCAATTCCTCCATGAAGCCGCCGTCGGGCCGCCCCTCCATGACCGTCCCGAAAAGGGTTTTACCTTTGCCGGCATGGCGAACGTGATTCTCGGCCGCCAGGTTCGCCCCTTCCGATGTGACTCCGGCTATCACGGCATTGCCGGGGCAATTGGCCATGATCATTTCGATATTGCCGACACCGTTCTGCAGGGTCATCACCGGCCCGCGATACCCAGACTCACGGAGCTGGCGGGCTGCGCCATCGGTATGATAGGCCTTGACGCAGAGTATGACCAGGTCGGTGCCCCGCGGGTCCTTCAGGCCCAGGGTCACCGGCACGGAAAATCTGAAATCCAATTCAGCTCCCTCCCAGCGGATCCCATCCCTGTTCAGAAGGACCGCCCGTTCAGCCAGCTCATCCACCAGGGTCACCGCGGCGCCGCTCTTCTGGAGATATCCGGCAAGGAGGAGCCCCACGGCCCCGGGACCGACTATGGCGATTTTCATTCTCCCCGTCCCTCCCTTTCCAGGCTGACTGCATCAGCTCCGCATGCAAAGGCCCGCTTCAAGTCAGCGGCGTTACCCGCGGCATCGCCCCGGTGCTCCGCCTTGATGAACACGCCGCCGCCGTAGGACTTGTCCAGGGCGTCGAAAAAATATTTCGCGGTAAACTCGGCGCCGGTGAACAGGTAAAGACCCGACGCGGCCCCTGCCATGAGGAGATACCCGGTCCCTCCGGCATGGCGCCTCCGCTCCTCCGGTGTGGTGGCGATCCTCCGCCTGTTCCAGAGGGCCTGGCAGCGGTCGATGAAGGCCTTCGCCTGGGCGGTCAGGCCGCAGAAAAATACCGGCGACGCCAGGAAAATGACGCGGGCGTCCAGGAGGATTTCATAGGCGCCCTGCATGTCATCCATGACGACGCAGCGGCCCGTTTCGTCGCAGCCGCCGCATTCAATGCACCCGGAAAACTTCATATCCCTCACATAGATCCGTACGACCTCGGCGCCGGCCGCCGCCGCTCCTTCCAGGGCCCGGTCAAGGATGATATCGCTGTTCCCCTCCTTCCGGGGACTTCCGTATATGCCAAGTACTTTCATATTTTTCCCGATTGCGGCCTTCCGTCGAAAATTGCTGAAATATTCACGGCATATTTTCCGGTGCCGCCATTACTGAATTTTTTACCGGAGGTGACCGGCGAGATGGCTCCACGCAAATTTTTGGGAGGCAAACAGGCCGATGCAGGTTTCCGCCACCGTGCTGTCATAGCGTATGCCGCTGTACCGTTTGACCTCCTCCAGGGCCAGCTCAAGGCCGGGGGCGATACGGTAGGGTCTCATCGTCGCCATTGCCTCAACCACGTCCGCGACGCTTAAAATCTTGGCCTCGAGAAGGATATCCTTCTCCGTCAGACCGTAAGGGTACCCGCTCCCGTCAAGGCGCTCGTGATGCTGCAGGATGATGGCCGCCACGGGCCAGGGGAACTCGATTCCGCTCAGGATATCGAACCCGATTTTCGGATGGGCCTTCATCACGCCGAACTCCTCCTCGGAAAGATCGCCGGGCTTAGTCAGGAACTCGCTGGGAACATAGATCTTGCCGATATCATGGAGATTTCCGGCCACGATTATTCCCTCGACGATGAATTCATCCAGCCTCATTTCCCTGGCTATAGCGCAGGCAAGCTCCGAGACCCGCTGCTGATGGCCCACGGTATAGGTGTCGCGCTTTTCTAGGGCAAGCATCAGCGCGTTGACGGTCTGGCTGAAGAGCCTCCGGGCAAGCATGGTGCTTTCCTCCAGCTGGTGCGTTCGTTCGTGAACCTTTATCTCCAGGCTCTGGTTCAGACGGAATTGCTCATCGTGGCTTTTCATCAGCTCCTGGTTTGCCATGTCCAGGTCAGCGTTCTTTTTCATCAGAATCTGGTGCAGGAGCTCGATCTCGTTTTTTTTCTGCTGAATGGCCTGTCGATAGAGTAGCTCATTGGTGAGGTCCTTGATCACAACGATGCAATTGTCAGGTTCACGGTGATCGCGCAGAAAATAGATGTTGAAGAATATTTCGTTGCCGGTTTGCCTGTTCACGCTCAGAATGCTGCACTCATCCTTCTCCCCGCTGATAATGCGCATTATTTCCTTTTCCATTCCCACCGTTTCAGGGAGAAAATCGGAGAGAATCATCCACATGTTTACCGGTTCTTCCCCGAGAAACGCGAATACGCCGTCGTCACTGAAACGCACCCGAAGCTTCTTATCCACTGTTCCGTAATAGATACCGAAGCGGACGACTAAAAAGCTGAGCCGTTCATCCTTCATCGGCGCAACCCGCCCAAGACCGTTCCGGCAAGGTATATAAAGAGATCCTGGACATTTTCACCGTCTCTGGCGCTGGTCCTGAATACCGCATCGCCATGGCGTTCCCGGTTCAATGCGATCTGTCGCTCCGCCCCGTCAGGATTATCCGTCTCCAGGCGCAGGTCGTTCTTGTTGAAGGCAATGGCAATGGCGCCGCCGGGATTTTCCGCCCTGAACTGCCCGATGTGGCTTTCAATTTTTTCCATCGTCTGTATGCGCGTTTGATCCGCGACGATAATGGCGCCGCTTGCGCCCTGAAGATACTGGGGTGTGACCTCCTGAAAATCCTGATGACCCCCGATATCCCAGAGAAGCAGGGTAATTTGAATCTGGCCCCTGTCGTTGATGACGACCTCCTTTTTCATCACCCGCACTCCTATCGTGGTCAGGTACATATCGTCGAAAACATTATAAACGAACCGCTTGACGAGGCTGGTCTTCCCGACGGCAAAGTCCCCCAGCATGACGATTTTAAACTTGAATTCAACCGTGCTCATTTTTCCCTCTCCCTCCAGATAACCGTTCATCAATCAGGATACCGTGCGAACATCATGATCCCCCTGCGATCGCTGAATTCGGTATAACGCGAATCGGAGGTAAGGATGTCCGGATCAAAATCAACCAGGTGAAGCCGTTCCCCGGCGATACCCATGGCCGCCAGGGAATCGCGCACCGATCTCATCCGCTTCTCCGCAAGAGCCTTGTTGACATCGTACCCGCCTGCGGGATCATTGAAGGCGACAATATCCGCATGGACGCGCGGATATTGCTTTAAAATCTCATAGGCCCGCCTGACCTGGAGCGTTTGCGGATTGTCCATGGCGGACACGCCTGCGGGAAACTGAACGACTATCTTCTCAAGCTCCTGCCGTGCCGCGACCAGCTGGAAGGACTCAAGGCGTGACCGCATTTCATCGAGGTCCTTTTTATACGCCTCCACGGAACGGAAATCGGCCGTCACTGTCCTGTTGCGCACCTGGCTGATCTCCTTAAAAGCACGTATTTCCCTGGAAATAGCGTCCCCCGCCTGCCGCGAACTGACCGTGCCGGTGACCGAGGCGGTATCGCCGCTGACATCGATGTCGACATCATGGGAGTAGGGAGGCAGCGCCTGGTTGACTCGATGTGAGATCCTCCCCTCGAGCCGCCGGTCCCTATATGACGTGTAGCCCAGCCAGACGACGCCGGCCACGGCGAACATCGCGAGCAGGGCACCGGCGGCCTTCACCCTGGCAAGCGACGCCTTCTCCCCGGAACCCCCGGAGGTATTGGTCGCGTCGACAAGGTCGCGCAGCTGGGCGTCGATGCCTTGAAGCTTCGCCATGTCGCCGTCGAAATTTTTCAAGCGGCGCGAGTACGCTTGATGAATCCCGTTCAGGACGGCGTCGACCCTATGGAGGAAATCCATGTCCGGCGAGCCGTACAGGACCACTGCCGCATAAAAATACATGCTTTCGAAAATCATGATCCGGTATTCATCGAATTGGATCTCTCCGACGCCTGACTTCGACTTTTTAAAAGATGTTTTGATAAAATCATTGATGGCGCCCAGCATCCCGCCCACGAGATCCTTGTCGACCGATCTTTCGTCGTCACGCGACACGTGCCCCAGCAGGATCGACGACCTTTTCTGAAGAAGGAATATCTCGTCGATATAATACGGGAGCGACTCTCTCAATACGATTTCCGCCAGCGGTATGCCCGTTCGAAAGCTCGTGATCCGGTATTTCCACATGGCGATGCTGAACGAAGATTCGAGGCGGGCATTGATATAATTGACCAGCGAACGAAAGGCTTCCGCCACTTTGGCCATCACAAGCCTTCCGACAAGAGGATACATGAGGTCGTATAGTTCGGCCGAAGGAACATATTTCTGCGCGCGGATAAAGGCGAGATACTCCTCTATCTTTTTTATCTTTTTCGCGTTCTCATAGGCGAGAGTAATCTCCTCGATCGATTCATCGATATCCCTGAATGATATGTGGACATAATCGCCGCTCGGTTTATACTCTATGATCCGGTTCCGATGGAGGGATCCGATACTGCGATAGACCTGCATGGTCGTGAGTTCAGTCGTGTCCGCAATAGCGCGATAGGTGGTCTTGATGGGTGTCTTCATCTGGTCGGTCAGGTCCAGGAGGACCCCAAGGAGCAGCGAGTCACGATCGTCCAGTTTATGCTTTTTTATAAAATGACGGAGAATCGGGTTATCGATAGCACTGACCTTGCGTATGAGGCTGAAACCGGAAAGAGCTTGTTTGTCTGTTTTTTCCTGCATACCATACCTGGCTGATTGCTTCCGATTAAAATGGTCATTGACGCTCTCTTTTTTAAAATACCGTCTTCAATCAATGTCAAGCGCGAATTTGAATTTTTTCATGCCATACCTCCCGTTGCCTCCGGCAATGACATGGTGACGACATGAGTCACCGGCTTGATCTCCGCATTAATTTTTCGATTGACATATCCGCTTTTATTAGGTATTATTGTACCGAAATACCATTTTAAGGAATCAGATCATGTCACAGGGCATTCTCATTTCTGACGCGGTCTCGCTGGCGATGCACTCCATGGCCGTCATGGCTTCCAGGGACGGCCTCTCCAGCGCAAAGGACGTTGCCGGGCGCCTTGGCGTATCGGAACACCACCTGGCCAAGGTGCTACAGCGCCTGGCCCGGTGCGGCCTTGTCAGGTCGACCCGCGGCCCCCGGGGAGGATTCACTCTCGCAAAAAAGAGCGGTGCCATCACCCTTCTTGACGTGTACGAGGCCATTGAGGGTCCTCTGAAAGAAAGGGCCTGCCTGATGCGTAAAAAGACCTGCAACAAAAAGCGCTGCATACTGGGCGATTCGATGGGAACGATGTGGGATATTTTCAGGAAGCACCTGAAATCCACATATATTTCCGATATTTCCGAAGCCTACAGAGTGGAGGCCCCCAGATGAACAAAACCATGTGCCCCGGCCAGGACACTCGCTACTGGCGTCCCGGTGACATTTTCAATGTCCGGTGCTCTTCGTGCGGGAACGACGTTGAGTTTTTCAAGGACGACGCGCGGCGACGCTGCAATAAATGCGGCGCCACCGTGCAGAATCCCCGCCTCTCCATGGGATGCGCCCGGTGGTGCGGTCACGCAAAGGAGTGCCTCGGCTATGACCCCACGGAAAATTTGACCGACGCCATCACCGCGGGATCCTCCATGGCCGACTCTCTTGTCGAATTGATTTTAAAAGAATTCGGCCCTTCCAGCGATGTTGCCCTCGAAGCCATGGAAGCCCTCGGGCGGGCAAATTCTCTCCTGGAATCATCACCGGCAAATCCCCGTATTGTCATTCCCGCCGTTCTTCTTCTCATGGCCGACGGCGATCATCGAAGCGACGGCCTTGCCGATGGGCGGACAGAATCCCCTGAAAATATGCCATTACCGGTAACGGAAAAAATCCTGCGATTATCAGGAGCGGACCGCGGCGACATTGAAGATACCTGCGCCATCATCCGGGCCTTTCACCGGGGAACGCCGATAGATACAGCTGAATACCGCATTGTCATGGAATCCCGCGGCCCTTCGATGCGTGGCAATTGAAAATGCACGCCCTCTGCGCACACTTTTATAAATCCAGCATTTCCCCCTCTCCTGACCAAGGAGAGGGGGCTGGGGGTTGTTGGAACGGCCACATGGGTTACATTTTAAACTGGGCACATAGGTTACACTTTTAACAAGGTTCTAATAACTCTCTTTTTGTGTAAATCAATATAGCCCAACCTATAAAAACTAAAATTTATCTGC